>JAYVPF010000272.1:0-4037 GCA_043757535.1 Burkholderiales bacterium | reverse complement strand
TTATCCACAGGCGAAACCTTTGACTCCGCCAATTTCTTTGTTACTGCTTTCATACTTTCTCGTCTCTTTAGTACTCAACGGAAAGGTTACAGGTTCAGACACCCGCGTGTAGGCGCATGTCAGCCGCGTTCGGATGATGTGAGTTCGCATAAATCTGGGATGCTTGAAAGTCGCCTGGGTCAACCTTTGCCGTCGTAACGTTAGTATCCGACCGAAAGCGAGTGTCACCCACTGAATCCAAAAGCAGTAGCGCAGAATCCAAGCTACGATTCAGATGCACTAATCTGGCGCTGCGGTATTCCCCGCCACCTGCACTAAATTTGCTTGATAGAGCTGACGCGTCACAAGTATTGGTCTTGTAGTTTGACCAAACGAGCGCCGTGACGTTAGACACGCTACCCGTGTCAGTCAGTGACGTATCTACGAAGCAATGCGCAGCGGTGAGTATGTACGTGAAACGAGTCTCTGGGAATGTGCTGACCAGCGTACCAGTACAAATCCTCTCGCTCGTTGCCGACGGTATTCTAATATGCACCGTCGCTCTCGCAATGTTAGGAAGCGTTTGTCCGGGAAGCCATCCTAAGTTGAACGACTCAGGGCTATCTAATCTGCATTGCGCTCTGGCCGTAGCACCTCTATTTTCTGAGCATGAGGGCACCGTTTCTTCAGCGTGAGTTCCAGTTGACAAAACAAAGCCAACGACCACCATGACAAATATTTTCTTCACCCTTTTCGCCCCCGCGTCGTTTTTCGACAAACTCGACGCATTGTCACAGACCGTCGGAAGAACGTAAAGGTCTGCTTAATGTGTCGAATAAATCACATCAATCGTAAGCGACGCGTCTGCCAGATCAAATCACAATGCAGTAGATCATCGTTTTATTGCCAATTATTGCGAGATAAGCGCTGCAAGCGATAATTTGGAATAAATCGACGTTATCAGTTCGCCGCATACCCCTCTTTTTTCCTCAGTCAATGACACGCCCGACTAAATGCCTGAAATTCCCGTGCGACTTTCGGCATTCGGGTTGCTACTTCATGCATAGTTTTGCGCGACCGCTTATCCTCGAACCATCATGCCTTTGACCGCCACCGAACAACTAGAAATCATGAAACGCGGCGTCGACGAACTGCTCGTCGAATCCGAAATGCTCAAAAAGATCGAAAAGAGCATCGCGACCGGCAGGCCGCTCCGCGCAAAGCTTGGTCTTGATCCCACGCGACCCGACTTGCATATCGGGCATTCAGTGGTGCTTAACAAACTGCGCCAATTTCAGGACTTGGGTCATACAGTGATCTTCCTCGTTGGCGATTTCACATCCCTCATCGGTGACCCGTCCGGTCGTAATGACACTCGCCCGCCGCTGGATCGCGAGCAGATTGTTGAAAATGCGAAGACGTATCACGCGCAGGCGAGCAAGGTGCTCGACCCCGAAAAGACCGAGATTCGCTACAACAGCGAATGGAGCGATCCGCTCGGCGCTGCGGGCATGATTAAGCTCGCGTCGCGCTACACGGTGGCGCGCATGATGGAGCGAGAGGATTTCACGCAACGCTTCAAAAAAGGCGTGCCGATTGCGATTCACGAGTTTTTATACCCGCTGATGCAGGGCTACGATTCGGTCGCGCTGAAGGCCGACATCGAACTCGGGGGCACCGATCAAAAGTTCAATCTGCTCATGGGTCGTACGCTGCAATCGCAGTACGGACAGGAGCAGCAATGCGTCCTTACTATGCCGCTGTTAGTCGGGCTCGACGGCGTTGAGAAGATGAGCAAGTCGAAAGACAACTACATCGGATTGACCGAGCCAGCGAGTGAAATTTTCGGCAAAGTGATGTCGGTGTCGGACGAATTGATGTGGAGTTACTACGAGTTGCTTTCGTTCAAACCGGTGGCGGAGATTGCGGCGGTGAAAGCTAAGTGTGATGCCAAGTCGATGAATCCGCGCGACGCAAAAGTGGCACTCGCGCTGGAGATCGCTGCGCGCTTTCATTCGCAGGCCGAGGCTGATGAGGCGCTTGCTGCGTTCGAGGCGCGGAAGACGGGCGCGGCCCCTGAGAGCATGCCGGAGGTGACGATTCACTGTGCAGACGACGCGATGCTGGTGACGCAAATCGCGAAGCAGGCTGATCTGGTGGCGAGCACGTCCGACGCGGGCCGATTGATCGAGGGCCGCGGCTTGAAGGTCGACGGCGTGGTGATCGAGGATCGCAAGCTTTCATTGAGCAAAGGCGCGAGTTATGTGATTCAGGCGGGCAAGCGGAAGTTCGCGCGGGTGAACTTGGTATAACGAGCAGTATTGGTAGGGTGGGCAGCCGGTGCCCACCAATGCGGCACGCCGATACTTGCCTTGTTTGCATAGTGATGGTGGGCACGGAGTGCCCACCCTACGAAAGGGGCCGATAACTTATGTACATCTCGCTCACCGATCTATTCAAAATCGGCATCGGCCCTTCGTCGTCACACACGGTCGGGCCGATGCGGGCGGCGCGGCGTTTCCTGATCGAATTGCCCGAAGGTGTGCTGGAAAACGTCACGCGCGTTCGCGTCGAATTATTCGGCTCACTCGCACACACGGGCCGGGGCCACGGCACCGACATCGCACTGCAACTAGGCTTTAGCGGCGAGCTGCCCGACGTTGTCGACACCGTGGCGATCCCGCAATTGATTGCGGCGATCAGCAAGAGCGAGTCGATCAAGCTTTTAGGCGAACGAGCGATTCGCTTTCAGCCGATGCTCGACATTCGCTACAACCTGAAAGACGTGCTGCCGCTGCACTCGAATGCGATGACTTTTCGCGCGTATTCAGACAACCTGAGTGAGCCCATTGCAGATCGCACGCTCTATTCCATCGGCGGCGGTTTCATCATCGACGAGGACGAAGCATTCGTCGGTAGCCCGCGTGGCGGCGAAGTATCCGTGCCGCATCCGTTCTCGCACATGGTGGAGTTGCTCGCGCGTTCAACGACCGCGAAGTTGCCGATGAGCGAACTGCTGCGCGCTAACGAATATCACCTGCGAGGAGAAGCGGCGACCAGCGAATTTCTTGATCGCATCACGAAGACATTTTTCGACTGCATCGACAAAGGCCTTGTCACACGCGGGCAATTGCCGGGTGGCCTCAACGTCAAGCGTCGCGCTCCGGACATTCACAATCAGTTGCTCGTGGAGCGCGGCCAGCGCGGCATCGCTCCGCATAAAGCGCTCGACTGGGTAAGTGCCTATGCCATCGCCGTGAATGAAGAAAACGCAGCGGGCGGTCGGGTCGTCACCGCACCTACCAATGGAGCCGCAGGTGTAGTCCCCGCCGTGCTGCGCTACGCGCAAGACTTTTGCAACGTTCCGCGCGCCGGTCAGCATGAATTTTTGCTAGTCGCCTCAGCCGTGGGCGCACTCTGCAAAATGAATGCGTCGATTTCAGGCGCTGAGGTTGGCTGTCAGGGCGAGGTAGGTTCCGCCGCCGCGATGGCCGCTGCGGGCCTCGCTGCCGCGCTCGGTGCCAGCAACGAACAAATCGAAAACGCCGCAGAAATCGCGCTCGAACATCACCTGGGCATGACGTGCGACCCGATTGGCGGCCTCGTGCAAATTCCGTGCATCGAACGTAACGCGATGGGTGCCGTGAAAGCGATCAGTGCCACGTCGCTTGCCATGCGTGGCGACGGCACGCACCGCGTGTCGCTCGATCAAGCCATTGACACGATGCGCCGCACTGGAGCAGATATGCAGTCAAAGTATAAAGAGACGTCGCAGGGTGGATTGGCGCTGGCGCAGGTGGAGTGTTGACCCTGTAGGAGTGGCTCCGTGAACGACAACACGCCTCGCCGCGCGAATTGCCTTCCTGATTTATTGTTAGTACAATAAATCAGTGGAGATCGACTTTGACTCTAACAAGCGCGAACTAACACTGCGCGAGCGAGGGCTGGACTTTGTGCGGGCTAGTAGTTCGTTTCATCAAAACAATGACGAATGAAATCGATGTATTTTTTCGTCAGGCAAGGCGCACAGCCGCAGCCGTACTGAAGTACGGCAAGGT
>JAYVPF010000271.1:0-4040 GCA_043757535.1 Burkholderiales bacterium | reverse complement strand
ATAATGATTTCCGAGTTTTGCGTCTGCTTTTTGCCGAGTAAATGTCCACTCCAAGGTGCAACGCAACGTGTTTCGCCGTTGCTCCCAGGCTTTGACGTTGCATTGCAAAGCCTCGCGTGTACCGAATTGCGTGTCCAAGCACTGGCCAGAGAGGACACCGATCTCAATTTCCGCCATATTCAGCCAACTGGCATGCTTTGGCGTGTAGTGGAAACGAACTCGGCGCAGCAGCTTGGCGGCTCGTTTCGGCCCCATGACATCGACAAAGCTTTTCTTAAAATGCGTATTCAAGTTATCGAGCACGATGTGCAATCGGCGCACCGATTTGTAAGTGCTGCTGAGCAGCTGCTCAATGAACGCGACAAAATCGGTTTTCCTGCGTCTTTCGGTAACGAGCACTTTTCGCAATCCCGCTTTGGGCTCGACCGCCACGAACAGCTTGGCGGTGCCGCGCCTTGTGTACTCATAGTCTTCTTTGCGCACACAACCAGAGCTCATCAACATCGGCGTACGGCTGTGCGCCAATAACTGCAAACTCTTTTCATCAACGCAAACGATTGGCTCGTCAGCGCGATACTTGCGAGCGTATAGCGCAAGCAAGTGATACATGCGCCTACGATATTCAGACGTCAACTCCGCAATGCACCACATCAGCTTGCGCCAAGGTTTGAGGCAGTTTTTTTTAGCATCCGGCGAATCGTGGCAACGCTTATCTGCTCCAGCCCGGTCTCCTTGCGGGCCTCCTCGTTCAGTCGCTCCAGCGTCCAGCGTGCGCTGCCGTCGGGCACCTGAGAGCAGACCAGCGCCGTTACCCGTGCTTCAGCTTCGAGGCCGTACGTTGGGCGACGACCTGAGCGCTGCACGTCGTTTAGCGCCAACTCCAGACCACCCTCACGGTACGCGGCTCGTGTGCGCCACACTAGCATTCGTCCGACCCCAAGAACGGCCATGATTTGCGACTCTGGAATATTTTGATCCAGCGAGAACAAGACGTACGCTCGATTGACTTGCCGCGCAGAACAAACGCCCTTGCTTCGAATTGCCGCGACGGCCTTTCGGTCTGTCGCAGAGAGACGTAACTCAGTTTGTCGCATTACCGTACTCCTCTAGTTCTTCACAAACTGGAGTGTAACTATGTACCGTTAATTATGCTTATATGTACTAGCACGATTAGACGTTTCTATTCTGAAGAACGACCGGTAGCGTTAGCGTCCTCGTTATTTTTTTGCGCAGTCACTGTCGAGTGGCCTTTCAAGAATCCCAAAATTGAGCGATGCGATTGGTGCGGCTGTTTTCGAAAAAATCTCAGGTTCCCAGTCTGTTGAATTGATTACTTCGCGCGGAGGCCAACACAAAGTTTTTTACCAAGAGGCTTGCAGGTATTGGGCGAAGGCAAGTAGCTTGCGGCCTCGCTTCGTATTAAACGGAGAAACCGTGGATCAGCCACATGGGCGCACTATTGGTTTCGATGACGAACTAGTAGCCGGGTTTGTTAACTGTCTCCTGAACTCTTCGCTCTTTTATTGGTACTACTCCACCGTTGCCGATTGTGAACATGTCAATGACTCCCTTGTTCGGGGGTTTCCGCTCCCAGGCGCTTGGAAGGCACATAACTGGATATCGTTTTCTGACGCTATTGATCGAACTCTGCGGCAAGGGGCGTCACCGAAAACTATTCGTACAAAACAAGGGCATGTAATCGAATACGACGAAATTGACGGTAGAGCTGCACGAGAGCCCGTTAACAATGCAGACGTCGCTCTTGGTAAGTTGTACGCGCTTTTAGAGAGTGAACTCGACTACATCATCAACTACGACATCAAGTACCGCATGGGCAAAGGCGCGGACGACGGCAGCGATGATTGACTTCTCACCCATTGGCGTTGTGTCAGTAGACGTACTGGACACAATGAAGGGCTTCGCGGAGAATCGCTTGTGGGTATGAGCGAGAATGGTGGTCTATGGGAATTGAAACACTCACCGACGCGATGATTTCCGACTTGCTCGGTTGCGCCAAACGGGTTGAAAATCCGAAGGCAAAAGAGCGAATTGAAGGCAAGCACACACGGCGTGACTTTAATGTAATCAGTGTCGATGAGAAACATCGCTTTAGCGTCTTCACGCGTCAAAGCTCAACGATTGCCGATGCCTATAGCGCCGGATTGCGATGGCATTCAAAGACCGGGGAGGACGTTACCCTACTGCGACGGCAGCAACCATCGTCATCCCAATCCACTTGAAGGCTCTCGAATTGATTGGCGGTGTCACATTCACACCGCGACCGAGCGCTACATTTTGGCCGGAAAAAAACCGGAAACTTTCGCTACGGAAACTACTGAATACAACTCGCTGGCTGGCGCGTTGCACAGGCTCGTCCAGCTCGCCAACATTCAAGGCATGGGAACGTCACCCGACGGCACTGCGCAGACCGATATGTTTGAGAAAAGTCCATGAACATCGTTGAGCTCGAGACGCAACTTTGCAAGACACTGTGCGGCGCGGTGCATGTGCACAGCAGTGGCGACGCGCTCTGGCGTATTGAAACGCCATGGATGTTTCCCGACGGAGACACGTATTCCATTTACGCAGCGCTCGCGCCTACGGGAGGGATCCGGGTTAGCGATCAGGGACTGACGATGATGCAGCTGAGCTATGAAAATGATCTCGCCAAATTTCGCGAGGGTACGCGCGGCAAGTTGCTCGCTCAAATCGTCGCTGACGTTGGCATGAGTGAAGACGATGGCGAGTTTTATCTCGACACGACGATGGATAACCTCGGTGCGACGATCATGCGACTGGGGCAGGCGCTCACCCGTGTGCACGATGTGACTTTCTTGAATCGAATCCGCGCAGAAAATACGTTTTACGAAGACTTGCAGGAAAAGCTACACAGCATCGTGGGTGCCGATCAGCTCACCAAGGACTATGTAGTACCGAATATCGCCAGAGCCAGCGACTATCCCGTCGACTATTTAATTTCGGGCGGCAATGTTCCTCTGTACTTGTTTGGGGTTCCAAGCAAAGATAAGGCACGCCTTGCCACCATCATCCTGCAACATCTCAATGCGGCCAACGTCGATTTCCGCTCGATGATCGTTTATCAGAATATGGTGGACGTGCCGCGAATTGACGTGAGTCGCCTGACCAACGCAGCAAATGACGCCATCGCGTCACTGGACGCGACGGAAGACTTCGAGCGAAAACTTCTTCGGCAGCGGTGAGCGACTCGATTAATCGCAACGGCCCGATTGCCAATCGCCATCTGAGAGAAATCGCGGGCGCAGACACGCTGGAGGCGTCCCGCATGCTGCGCAATTGGGTGGCGCAGCGCCTGCTGATTGCGCTGCCAGCGGCGTCTCGCCAGCAGGTGCCCTACGCCAAGCCGCAAACACCCGGCGCAGCGGACGATTCATTATCAAACGCGATAAATAATGAATCTGAAAAGCCGGAAAAACTGTTTTGAAACAATGGGTTGGCAATTCGGTCATTATCAGACAGGCGCTGGCAGTAACCGAGATCAGCGTCCATGAGCCGAAAGGGCTCCTTCGCGCGGCAATATGTGGGCTGGACGGCGTCGATTCATTATCAAACGCTCAAGATAATGAACGGTGAATCATCATTTTTTCTTTGTACATCAATTGGTTAGGCAGAGCGTCATTATCAAAAGCTGTGTTTTAGACGGTTCGTCACTGTCGTCGCACTGGCAGTTTGAACACGACGACGTGCTTTTGATCGGCATGGGGAGGCAATCGCTGTTGCAGTTGCCGCTGACAGCATTTTTCGCCTCCCGCCGCTGCCCCGGCAGCGCTATCCGCGCGGGCACGGAATGGGCGCTCACGCAAGCGCGCGCGAAGCAGGCGGTGGTGAGCGGGTTTCATTCACCGCTGGAGCAATCTGTTCTGAAGTTGCTTTTGCAAGCCAAAAGCCCTGTGGTGGTGGTAATCGCGCGACCGCTGGACGGCGCGCGACTGGATGGCGAGTGGCTGACAGCCATTGCGGAGGAGCGTATGGCTGTGGTGTCGTCGCACACCGCGAAAGGC
>JAYVPF010000270.1:0-4044 GCA_043757535.1 Burkholderiales bacterium | reverse complement strand
TGTCTGCTGCCGCGCTCGCTTGTCTGGCCGGCTACGATTTTCCCGGCAATGTGCGCGAACTGGAAAACATCTTGGAGCGTGCGCTGGCCCTGGCCGCAACCGCGACGATTGCGCCCGGTGATCTGCGTTTGGTGCCAGCCGCTGCCGAAATAGCGGCCTCCAGCAGTGGCACCGCAGAGTCTGGCGGTGCCTTGGCGCGAGGACTGTCTTTGCAAGCGTATCTGGATCAGATGGAGCGCACCGCGATCGATGAAGCGCTGGAGCAGGCCGGACACAATCGCACCTCCGCCGCGCGTTTACTGGGTGTGACCTTTCGCTCCTTGCGCTATCGTCTGCAGCGTTTGGGAATCGAACCTTGAGTGGTGCCGCTGGACCTGCCTGAGTTGCCGCAAGTTCTTGGGCGGGTCTTGGGGCAGTAGGGTTAAAGTCAAGGCCGCTTGCCGCCAAAGCGGCTTCCCGCAACGGTTTCGCGGAATGCTTTGATTGTCAATATCCCGAATGCAAAAAAGCTTTATTTAAAGCGCTTGCGTGGTTCGATTTCCTATACTAGACTTTGGGCTATGCTTGTGCCGCAACACTAGATGTAGTGGTTTCTCGGGCTTTCGACGTATTGATGCGCGATAGGTTGCTAAAGGACGCGCGCAAGGCGCGAACGGCACAAGTAAAACGGCACAAAAGTAAAGACGGGAGACACTCATTTATGCAATCCATTTTGACGACCGGCTCAGCGCGCGCACCGCAAGCGCATTCTGTGGGTGAAGCTGGCACGGGCGGCGTGATTGCTGGCGCTACCAGCGGCGCACCGGAATTGGCGCAATTCAAGGTGATTCGCCGAAACGGCGCGGTGGTGCCGTTTGAGCCATCCAAAATCACCATCGCGATGACGAAGGCATTCCTGGCGGTGAGTGGTGGCCAGGGCGCGGCATCGGCGCGAATTCGCGAAGTGGTGGCGACGTTGACTGACAATGTGGTCGGCACATTGATGCGGCGCCAGCCGGTTGGCGGCACGTTTCATATCGAAGGCGTTCAGGATCAGGTCGAGCTGTCGCTAATGCGCTCGGGCGAGCACGAAGTGGCGCGCGCCTACGTGTTGTACCGCGAAAAGCGTTCGGACGAACGTGCCAAGGCGAAAGAAAAGACGGCGTTGCCGCTGTCCAACGGCTTGATGGTGACCGATGACGCGGGTCGTCGCGTGCCGCTCGACGCCGCGCGCCTGCAAGCGTTGCTCGATTCTGCCTGCGAAGACTTGCCGGAGGCGAATGGTGCGCTGATTCTTGAATCGGCGCTGAAAAATTTGTACGACGGCGTGCCTGCGGCCGAGGTGCGCAAATCGCTGGTGTTGTCGGCGCGTACGCTCATTGAGTCTGATCCGGCCTATGGTTATGCGACAGCGCGCTTGCTGCTGCACGACATCCGCCTCGAAGTGTTGGGCGAGGAAGTGTTGCAAGAAGAAATGACTGCGCGCTACGCCTCCTATTTTCCTGCGTTCATCAAACGCGGTATCGACGCCGAATTGCTTGACCCGCGGCTGGCGCAATACGACCTGAAAAAACTTGGGCAGGCGCTGGTGGCGCAACGGGATTTTCAATTCGAATATCTCGGTCTGCAAACGCTGTACGACCGCTATTTTTTGCACATAAGTGAGCGCAGGATCGAATTGCCGCAGGTCTTTTTTATGCGCGTGGCAATGGGCTTGGCCCTGAACGAAGTCGAGCGTGAAGCGCGCGCCATTGAGTTCTATGAAGTGTTGTCGAAGTTCGATTTCATGTCCTCGACGCCGACGCTGTTCAATGCCGGCACGCTGCGGTCGCAATTGTCGTCCTGCTATCTGACCACGGTGGCCGACGATCTCGACGGTATCTACGAAGCGATCAAAGAGAACGCATTGCTCTCCAAATTTGCCGGTGGTTTAGGCAATGACTGGACGCCGGTGCGTGCCTTGGGCAGCCATATCAAGGGTACCAACGGCAAAAGTCAAGGCGTGGTGCCGTTTTTGAAAGTCGTCAACGACACGGCAGTCGCAGTCAACCAGGGCGGCAAGCGCAAAGGCGCGGTCTGTGCCTATCTCGAAACTTGGCACTTGGACATCGAAGAATTCCTCGAGTTGCGCAAGAACACCGGCGATGACCGCCGCCGCACGCACGACATGAACACGGCGAACTGGATTCCTGACCTGTTCATGAAGCGGGTGATGGAAAACGGCGAGTGGACCTTGTTTTCACCGTCGGATGTGCCAGACCTGCACGACAAGTTTGGTAAGGCGTTCGAGAAAGCCTACATTGCTTACGAAGCAAGGACGGTGACGGGAGAGCACAAGCTGTTCAAGAAAGTGCCAGCCGTGTCGATCTGGCGCAAGATGCTGTCGATGTTGTTCGAGACTGGTCATCCTTGGCTGACCTGGAAAGACGCCTGCAACATCCGCTCGCCGCAATCACACATCGGTGTGGTGCATTCGTCTAATTTGTGTACCGAGATTACGCTCAACACCAGTGCTGAAGAGATCGCGGTGTGCAACCTGGGTTCGGTCAACTTGCGGGCGCATCTCAAAGAGGGCAAGCTCGATCAGGTCAAACTAAAAAAGACCATTTCCACAGCGATGCGCATGCTCGACAACGTCATCGACATCAACTATTACGCGGTCAACAAGGCGCGCAATTCGAACGCCAAGCACCGGCCGGTCGGGATGGGCATCATGTCGTTTCAGGATTGCTTGCACGAGCTGCGTTTGCCGTATGCGTCGCAAGAGGCGATTGATTTTGCTGACCAGTCGATGGAAGTCGTGTGCTACCACGCCTATTTGGCCTCGACCGAACTGGCTGAGGAGCGAGGCCGCTATTCGAGCTACAAAGGCTCGCTGTGGGATCGTGATGTGCTGCCGCAAGACACCATCCGTCTGCTGCGTGAAGAGCGGGGTGGATATGTCGATGTAGATGAGTCGAGCAAGCTTGACTGGGATGCCCTGCGCGCGCGGATCCGCCAGCACGGGATGCGCAATTCGAATTGTGTGGCGATCGCGCCGACCGCAACAATCTCCAACATCATCGGCGTCTCGGCGTGTATCGAGCCGACGTATCAAAATCTCTACGTCAAATCTAATTTGTCGGGCGAGTTCACGATCGTTAACGAGTATCTGGTCAAGGATTTGAAGCGCCTGGGTCTGTGGGATTCGGTGATGATTGCCGACCTCAAATATTTTGACGGCTCGCTCGCCAAGATTGACCGCGTGCCGCCGGAAATCCGCAGTCTCTACGCCACCGCTTTTGAGGTAGAGCCAAAATGGATCGTCGAAGCTGCTTCGCGGCGGCAGAAGTGGATCGATCAAGCGCAGTCGCTGAACATTTATATGGCGGGCGCTTCCGGAAAACGGCTTGACGACACCTACAAGCTGGCTTGGCTGCGTGGTCTGAAAACAACCTACTACCTGCGGACGCTGGGCGCGACCAATGCGGAAAAGTCCACCGTTAAGGGTGGCCAACTGAACGCCGTGAACAGCGAAGGGGGTAGCACCGGTTTGGATGCAACGCCGGTCGCCAAGCCAGCGGCAGCGCAACCGGTCGAGGCGGAAATAGTGGGCCAAGCTTGCATGATGCGACCCGGCGATCCGGGGTTTGAGGAGTGCGAGGCCTGCCAGTAATAATTGCGTCAGGGTCAGCGGCGCGGCGGTGCCCGATAACGGTTTTCAGCCAAGGGTTTTTAGTACGGTACTTGATAGACACGACACCTACAACAAGATGGCAAAGTCGGCGCAGTGGCAGTGAACTGTGGCAGGAACGCAGGCGCAGGTGCATTTGTAGTCAGTACGCGTTAACACCCATAAAACGAATCTAAAGTTAAACGACAGGAGCATTCATGTTGAATTTTGAAGACGAGGCTATGCCAACAGCGCGGATGGGCGCTGGCATGATGCCGCAGAGCATGTTGGGATTGCAAGCGTTTGCGCCGGGTTTGCCGTCGGCGCCGTTGAGCGGTATGCCCGGAGTTGCCAGCGTTACTCGTGCGGCGACGCTGGACGCCGAGGCGAGCGTAGAGCGGCGCGTCAACGCT
>JAYVPF010000269.1:0-15350 GCA_043757535.1 Burkholderiales bacterium | reverse complement strand
CCTCCGCCAATACCCACGCATTGCCTTCGCCGTTCGCGTCGAGCACCCGATACGGAATGATCTTCGCGCTCGGTGCCACCAACGCAATCAAGCCCGCCACGTGCGTGCCGTGGCCATAGGCAATGCCCGCCGTGCTGCAAGGTGTAGGCGTGCACAACACCTCCGTCGGATCGCTATCACCATCGACAAAGTCATACCCCGGCAGCAACCGGCCCGCGAACGCCGGATGGGTGAGATCAATGCCGGTATCAAGCACCGCCACCTTAATGCCCGCACCTTTGGTGAAGAGATGCGCCTCGCGCAGGCGCATGGCGGTTGGAGCCCACTGGGCGGTGTAGGCGGACGCCTCACCGACGGCCCACGCTCTGCCCCTTCTTGCTTCCGGGCTCTGGTGAGTGGTATTGGCTTCGGCAAGCAACACGTCCGCGTTGGCCCGCAAATTAGTTACCGCTGCATCGACGTTGCTGCCTGAGGCTAGTTTGAGCCGGAAAATTGGACGCGATCCGAATTGCGTGCTGATGGTTCCGGGGTAAGGCGCGATGACTGATGGCAGCGCAGAGGCGTTCTTCAGTTTCACCAGAATCTCGCCTGCAACCGTATCTGCCGCGTGTGTTGGCAGCGCGACCACAAGCAGCAACGCAGCGGCGGCGACGCGCGGCCAGCTTCGAAGGTGACTCAAAAAATTCAGGACGGACATTGTCATAGTTAACCAAGAGATTGCCGGACAGAGTTGGCAGCGATTGAAAAAATACATCGTTCGTGCCCTTTATTTTCCTCCTACCAGCCCCCATGCAGCACAAATGCCGCCCAGTGAAACGGATGCGGATGAGTTTGCATGATGTCAAGTTGCGCCGTACGCAATGCGTGTGATGGCGAATTTCCGTTTCGCAGCGAGCCATAAAACACGCCCATGAAGCGCATGGTCACGGCGTCGTCGACTGGCCACAGGCTCGCGACCACGCGCGCCGACCCTGCCAGCAAAAACGCCCGCACCAGCCCGATCATCTCGTCGCCGCGACTGTAGGCGGCTACCCCTGTTTCGCAGGCGCTCAACACCACAATGCCTTGCCGCAGCCGCAGCGCATCTGCATCATGCACGGTGAATGGCCTGTCGGCCAGCTGCAGCGCCGAGAACATGGGGTTGTCGGAGCGAAACTCGGCATGGCACGCCAGGTGGATGACGTCTGCATCGGTGCAGGACGCAATCAGCAACGGGGCATTGGCATCAGCTTCCGTGAGCACTGTGGTCTGATCGAACAGTGAGGCGACGAATCGTGCCTCTTCTGCGGCGTGCGCCAGTCGCGACGACTCGCCAAGCACCAGCGCACGTGTCGCCAACACTGGCTGATGCGTCAAACCGTAAAGCGCAACCCGGGCGCTCGCGGCCATCGCGATGTTCATGTGTTCGGCAAGATATTGCTCGCCGTCATGCAGTGCCGCGAACTGCACGGAACCCAACTGGTCGTGCGCAACAATGAGCACGCGGTCGCATCCGGCTAGTAACGGAAGCAGCGGTGCCCACACCAAATCATGAATGCGCCGCATAGCCACCTTGGCTCGTCGCGTCAGCAAGTCAAGGTGGCTTTCCATGGCACCCGCGCCATATCGCAGGGTTTCGATCTGGAATCTCGCGATGCGAATCGCCTCGACGACTTCCGGCCAGACGGCCACACGTCTTTGCACTTCGATGCGATTGCGCGTGAGCACGCATGCAAAGAGCTCGTTATCGATCACGCCGTATTCGACCACTGCTTCGCCCTGACCAAGCGCGGCATGCAGCGCCGCTGCGTCGAATTCGACGACCTCGGCAGGTCTATCGTCCGGATCAGTCGTGAGTCGCCGTCGCCGCGCCAGTTCCAGCAGTTCATGTTCCGCTTTCACGCTTTCCTTGATCAGCGACTGCGGATCATCGCCCTCGTCGATCATTTTTTGCCTGCGTCGATACAACCAGTTCAGGCGCGCTCGCAAATGTTTTTCGGTGTCGTCTTCACGTGTGCCAGTATCGCGGCCTTGCGGCTCGCCGAGGCGCTCACCAAGCACCCGAGCACGGAAGCGCTCCATCTGTATCAGTATCCTTCCGGCGGCGCTGGCAGAGGGGGCATCATCAAAGTGCTCGAGCGCGATTCGCAGCACCTCCTCGTAAGGGCGCAACTGCTCAATCAGAAATGCGCTGCGCATTTCGTCACCAGGCAAGGCGCGACGCTGCTCCTCAGATGCTGAAATGGCGGATTCAAATGCAGTTTCGGCATTTGCCACCTCGCCACGCGCCTTCGCGACCAGTCCTAAGCCAATTTGACAGAGGATGTCGATGGACAGTAGTTGGTGACGCTGGGCATGCATTGCTGCGTTCGAGAAAAGTACGGACGCCGACTCCACCTGGCCGCACTTCAACGTGGCGTAAGCTCGCAGCACCTCTGCCTGAGCTTGTCCGATCACTGACGAGCTGGCTTCGAATATTCGTGCAGCGCTTGTCGCCAGAACAAGCGCGGATGCGGCATCGTTCTGCTCAAGCGCGAGTTCCGCCCGGGCCAATAGCACGGTAGCCTGTCCGGCTACCGCGCCCTGCGATTCGAACAGCTCTAAAGCCAGACGCAAACTGCTTGCGATTTCAACCGCGTCGTGTTGCAGCCTGGCCAGCGCTCTTCCTCGTTGTAGCAATGCCCAAGCGCGTTCTACATGCATTTCTAGGTGCGCGAAACTCGTGATTGCCTGATCAAAACGCTGCAGCGCTTCAGGAAGCAGGCGTATGCTGAGGTAGACGTCCCCCAACTGCTTTTCAGCCATCGCGACGTACTGTGGCATGTTCAGCTCAGCATACTTTCTACGCGCTCGTTCCATGCCAGCGAGTGCACGTTGATACTGTCCTACTGCAAAATTCAACAAGGCTAGGGATTCTTCCGTGATCGCTGCTAGCGCATGAAAGCCGAAGTTTTCAGCTAGGCCAGACGTATTTGCGTACATCGCTTGCGCATCGGCAAACTCACCCATTTCGGTCAATGCTTCGGCCATCCCCAAATCGCAGGTGACGATGCGTTCGTTGTCGTCAACTTCGCGAAATATTGCCCGCGCATCCCGATAGTGCTGCAACGCGCTCGGGTAGTCACCGATGGAGCAAAACAGCGCGCCAAGATTGATTCCCACTTTGCTCGCGGCGTGAAATTCCCCAAGAGCCAGCAAATCCCGTTGGGCGCTTATTCCGCAATCGGCGGCCATGCCGTGTTCGCCCAGCATGGACAACGCCATCACTTTCGGAACCTGCGCATGGGCAGCATGAGCAGGTTGCGCTTGCGCTGTGAAACTCTGTGTGGCACGGTCTAGGTTGACAATGGCCTCACTCATCTTGCCGCGCGTCAAATCGGCTATCCCGTTCACCCACGCGATGATCGCGTCGATCTCCGCATGTGTTGCCGTCGTGTTGTCGACAGCGCCTGCAAGCCTCACCGTCAAAAGCGCGTCTGCCGCAATGGCGACGTTGCCCGGACTACTGCTCCACGCCGCAATCGCCGCATCCTTCAATGCCCAAGCCAGCGCCAGTCGTTCATCGTCACTCAAACCGGAAGGTGGCGAAGCACGTGACGCCACGAGCTGTTCGGCGAGTGTTTTGGCCCATTCGCTGTAAATATCTGATGCCAGCATGCGTGCGTTTTCTTGTACGTTGGATCACCAACTTTAACCGCTTCCGATCAACTCAGGTTTGAGGGGATTGCAGCATGGGACGGTTAGGCGAAGGTCAAAACGTAAAAAAGCCCGCCGAAGCGGGCTTATCGAAAAGCGCTCAGCGAACTGAGGTCGCGGGCACTCGTCCTCACTCGCCGCTCAATTTTGTACTCGCCACAACTCCGTGCTAGCCACTTTTAGCTAAACAGCCCAAGCTTTGCTTTTAGGCTCCATACCGCCATCGCCGCCCGCGATTTGCTCTAATACCGCGCCTTCCAATTCGATGATCATGCCAGAAGGTTGGTCGAGCGCTGTTTCTTTTGAAAGCGAATCAACTGAATTTTTTACCTGTTGTTTCATCATTGTTTCCCGAACAATTGCAGGCGTTGAAACGGTGCCTGCGTGACCGCAACAGCATGGTAGCGGGGGGGGGGCTTGTCAACGGTCAACGCGGCACCATCGGCAGTGCCTTAATTCGCCCGTCCGCCCACCTGAATCGGTGGCAGTTCCACTGCGTCGCTGCCGAGTTTGAGCGTCATCCAGTAGGTGCCTGCGTTGATAGCGTCTAGGTGAAACGCGCCTAGTTCGTCAAGCGTTGTGGTGCGCAGGTTCGGCGCGGCTTGCGGCTCTAGGGTGTTGATGGATAACTCGACTGAACCCGTCTCATCGGGCCCGAGGATTTGGCCGGCGAGCACGTAGCTATTGGCTGACGAAATAATGCGCAGGTCGATGTCGCGGCCCGCTGCGCTGAACAGCATGTGCCGCGATTGGCTTTGCGCAGGCATTGACCGCAGGCCGAGGGCGGCGGGGCCAGTGGCCCAGCTATCGAAGGTGAGCACCGCACGGATGCGTTGCAGCAGGTTGTCTGCGGCTTTGAGCAGCGGCGAGGGCTGCGCGTCGCGGAAGATGGCAATTGCTGAGCGCACGAGGGCGGGCGGCGCATCGGGCAGGGCGACGGCTCCGTGAAGCAGATCTGCAAATTCGTCTTCGGTCAGCGTGGCAATCGGTTTCATGATGGTGCTTGGGGCGGGGTGGGGTTGCCGAACAGAGTCGCAATTGAGCGACAAAATACATGGTGCATAGCAGTTTGTGCTCAGTCAACCAATTTGCGCAGTTTGCCGAGGCAGCGGGCGCGGGTGGGGCCGATGCTGCCCACCGGCATGCTTAGTTGCGCTGCTACGTCCTCATAGGCGATTTTGTCGTCGTCCGCACCATAGAGCAGGGTGAGCAGTTCGCGGCAGCGCGCGTCTAGCCGCTGCATCGCGTTTTGCACCTGATTCTGCGCTTGCAGTTCGGCCAGCGCATCTTCCGGCAGCGCGGCGTCATCGGCGATGTCCCATTCGGCTGCATCAACATCCTCCTCATCCGAGCGTGTCATGGAAACCGTGCGCAGGCCTCGTTTGCGTTGCAACAGCGCTTCGCGCTTGGCGGTGGTGACGATCCAGGCCTGCAGGCGATCCAGTTGCGTGAGGCGCGGCAGGTGCTCCATCAGGCGCAAAAACACCGTCTGGAAAACGTCGGCGGCTGCGTGCTCGTCGAGCCCGATGCGGCGCACAATGGCGTAGACGAGCCGCTGATAGCGATGAACGAGCGTTTCCCACGCCGCGCCGTCGCCATTTTTGCAGCGGGCAATGAGCGATTCGTCGGTCTCAATTGCGGGGTCGATGTCTTGCCGATGTTGCGTCATTTGTTGTAAAGCATAGCGAGCCGTCATGAAAGTACGCTGAAGACCCGATGCACGCGCTTGGGCATCGAGAGCAGCGACTTACGAAAAGATGCCCAGACGTTCGAGTGGCTAAACAGCTTTTTATTGAAAGCACCATTGCATAGGGCATAACAGCGAAATATATTAAAAAGCGACTTTTGATAAAATTGATGTTTACGCCCTTTAAAATATAGGTTACAGCAAAAAGCTGTTAAACCCAATCCAACGCGGCAGAATGCGTTCATGCTTTCGCATGAATCCCCCGCCCCGCCCTACGAACTGCCGATCACGATCCAGCCGTCAGACATTGACGAATTGGGCCATGTCAACAATGTTGTCTACCTTTCTTGGGTGCAGGACGTTGCTATCGCGCACTGGGAATTTTTGACCACTTTGACGCAGCGCAGCAAATACGTGTGGGTGGCGCTACGCCATGAGATCGACTACAAGGCCGAAGCGGTTTTAGGTGACACCGTCGTTGCACGGACATGGACAGGAACGGCACGCGGCGTGCGTTTTGCACGCCATACGGAGATAATTCATATAGATGAGTTGGGTAACCGGAAAACTTTGGCGACGGCGGTAACCCAATGGTGCCCGCTGGAACGCAGCAGCGGAAGCCCAACACGACTGCCGACGGAGATCGCAGCGTTTTTCGGTAAGTAGATATTTTTGGAGGTATTTCGAATGACTTTGCTAACAGGGCGCGCAATGCGCTCATGGCGAACACACGTGTTGCCGATGGTGTTTGCGTTGATCGCGGCCTCGTGGCTCGGTCAGGCGGTCGCGATGGACGAGAATGCGCCGCATCGCCGCCCGGTTAAAACGGTTGCGCCGGAACGCCTGAAAATCAAAACGGCGCTGGGTGAGGCGTGGGTTCCCGCCTATCTCAGCTGCGACGTCAGCAAGGTGCAATCAAAGATCAAACGCGCAGTGATCGTCGTGCACGGTCGTTTGCGCGATGCTGATAAATATTTTGATCTCAGCATGCGCGCCGCGACGGCGAGCAACGCGCTGGCGGACACGCTGGTCATCGCGCCGCAAATCCTCACCAATGCGGACGCCGCAAGGCATGATCTGGCGCCTCATCTGGCGCGCTGGACAAACGAGGCGTGGCTCGGTGGCGATGTCGGCAACGCGCCGTTCGCGATCAGCTCGTTTGAAGTGCTTGATGGCATCATCGCGCTGTTGTCGGATCGCACGCGCTTGCCCAATCTGGAGCGCATCGTCGTGGCGGCGCATTCGGCCGGCGCGCAATTTGTGCAGCACTACGCGGTTGTGGGTCGTGCCGATCAGGTGCTCACGGCGGCGGGTTTGCAACCGTACGCAGACGGTGTTGAGGTGGCCGCAGGCAAGAGCAATGTGATGCGCGTGCGCTACGTGGTGGCGAATCCCTCTTCGTATGTCTACTTCGATTCGATGCGCCCTAAACCCGTTGAAAAATGCGCTGGCTTTGACCATTGGCGTTACGGCCTGATTGATCCTGTCCCCTACGTTCGTGGTGACAACAAAGCGATGGAGCAGCGCTATCTCACACGGCGCGTGATCTACATGGCAGGCGGCAATGATGTCGACCCCAATCATTCCGCGCTCGACAAATCGTGCATGGCCGAAACGCAAGGGCTGAACCGGCAAGAGCGCAGTACAAACTACTTTGCGCATGTGCAAAAGCGTGCGAAATTTCAGGGCGTAACGCTTCGCCACACGCGGGTCGAAGTGCCCGGTGTCGCGCATGACGCAGACCGCATGTTCAACTCGGTGTGCGGCAAGGCGGCGCTGTTTGATGCGCCGGGATGTGAGCTGAAACTGGGCGACTCGTTTGTCGCTTCGACCGTCGCCGTCGCGGCTGTCCCTAAGACTGGGACTGGGACTGGGACTGGCGCGGCGGCAGGCTCATCGTCAACGCGTCACTCACAGGTGAAACCGTAACCGCCACATCGAGGGTGTGCGAACCGCCGCCGCGAATGATGCCGCGCAGCGGTGGCACATCGCTGTAATCACGGCCGTACGCCAGCTTCACATGGCTCTCGCCAGCCAGGCAATTGTTGGTCGGATCGAAATCCAGCCAGCCTGATTTCGGGCAATACACACTCACCCATGCATGCGACGCGTCAGCACCAATCAGGCGCGGCTTTCCCGGTGGCGCTTGCGTCAGCAGATAGCCGCTCACGTAGCGCGCAGCTAAGCCCAGCGAACGCAAGCCCGCGATCATGACCTGTGCAAAATCCTGACAAACGCCCTCTTTGAGTTTCAACGCTGCGAGCGGCTCAGTGCTGACGTCGGTTGCCTCTGGCGAATATTTGAACTCGGTGTAAATGCGCTGACACAACGCTTTGGCCAACTCATAAATCGGTTGCGATTTCGTGCTTACGGCTGAAGCGTAAGTTGCGAACGTCGCATGAATCGGAGCCAGCGGCGAGGGCTGCGCAAACTCGCGCGCCGCATCGTAATCCTGTCCTGCGAAATATTGCATGTGCTCGGCGACGGCCTCCCACGGCAAGCTGTCTGGCATCACTACGCGATCAAGCTTGCCCGTGAGTTCGGGAGGTAATGCATGCGTGATGACCTCGGAATGAGACGTCACAACAAGCTCATCATGCGGCATCGCCAGCTCAAAATACACACGCTGCTGCCCGTAACTGTCAAGACTGTAGCCGAGCGATTCCGGCTTTGGCTCAATCTTTAATTCATGCGATAAAAGCTGTTGCGATGGCGACGCGAGTGGCCTCAAATGCGCGATGTGATGCGCTTGTTCAACCGCATGCTCGTATTCGTATTTCGTCTCGTGAATGACGGTTAATCTCATGGGCGCTTCTTAAAATTCATTTTTGGGGATGCAGTGCGAGGAGCCCGGAGCGCAGCAACCGGAACGTACGCCCTGGTACGTGAGGATTGCGAGCACCGCGCGACGACGCAATGCGCCCCACAAATGAGTTTTTAGACGCGCCCTCATGCGCCCACCACCGTGTCTGCCGCCTCGGCATGACTGAAATAGCGCTGCGACAATGCGTCCGAAACAGCGAACGCGTCCAGCCGTGCACCTCGTAGCAATTCAATAATTGCATCAGAATCTTCAGCACTCGCCATCGCCATCACCTGTTCGTTTTTCCATTGATGGGGCAAGTTGAACCCGGTCAGCATTGACGGCACGGTGCCACTTGGTGTTTCGCTGAGTTTTGCAATTCTGCTGGCCAGTGTTTGCGAGATCCATGCGAGCGATCGCGGATTGTCACGATCCAGCGCGAGGAGTTCGACCAGCGCCTGCGGGTCGCGCTGTTGCAGATAGCGAGAGCGATAGGTGATGGTGCTGTCGAAGAAACTGAGCACCAGTGAGAAGCCGATGTCACTATTCAGTGTGCCCGTGGCGAACGCTTCCGACAGTGCCTCCGCCAGTGTGCTCAAGCGTTCGATATGACGCCCCATCGACAACAGTCGCCAGCCGTCATCGCGCGTCATGCGATCGGTCTGCGCGCCGGTCATCGCCATCACGTTTGTTGTCAAACGCTCCAGTGCACGCAAGGCCTGCTGTGTGTTGCGTGTTTCGCTAACCGCACCCGCCATTGCGGCATCGAACTCGGTGGCGCTGGTCGCAACGAGCGTCCATTGCTCAAGCGCCAACCGTTCCCGTACGGCGAACGCGGAAAAACGCAGCGACTCCAGCGTTGCCGCGACGCTGTACGCGCCCAATTTACCTGTGCGATCCGCGAGCGACGAGATCAGGGCCCGCTCGAACAAAGTTGCCGATTTTTTAGGTGACGGAACGGCTTTGCTGACGAGTCCATTGCTCAGCGCCAATCGGTGCAGCCACTCGAGCGTTTCCGGCGTTTCTTCGGCCTCACTCGCCAGCGCTTCAAGCGTCACGCGGGCGAGGCGGGTGCTGTTTTCCAGCCGCTCGGTATAGCGGCCAAACCAGAAAAGATTCTCCGCAGCACGACTGGCGATGCCCAGCGTCGCACGGTGCGCAGAAATCGGCGTCAGCGTGGCGGAGAGGGCAACCGCTTCATCTGTGCTGTGCCCCGTGATGACCCACATGTCGGCCGAGCTGCCACCGCGATACATCGACACCACGTCGCGGCCCTCGGGCGCGATGCGCGCAAGGCCGCCAGGCATGACGTGCCATTGCCCTGGCCCGTTTGATACCGCGAATACACGTACCATCGCTGCACGGCTAGCGATCGGTGAAGCGATGGCCGATGTCGGCGTAGCGGCGCGGACACCTTGCCAACTCGGATTATGCGCAAGCGGCAAAAATGCCTGCGCCGAAAAGTCCTCGGGATGCAGTGCAATGCGCCCACTCCACTGCTCACGTTCACGCGGTGAAAGCGACTTGCCAATCGCTGGCACAAAACGGCGTCCGCGATCATTAAACGTCGGTTTCAACACGTAGTCATTAAGCTGTGGCATCAGAGTACGTAAAGCGCTGCGCTCACCGCACCACCAGCTCGCAATCGACGGAATCGCTAGCGTCTGGCCCATCACCGCCTTGCAAATCTTCGGCAAAAAACCAAGGATCGCCGCCGACTCAAGAAAACCCGTGCCCGGCGCATTCGCCAACACCACGCTACCCGCGCGATACGCCTGCAACAGTCCCGGAATGCCGAGCGCCGAATCAGCACGCAATTCCAGCGGATCAAGAAAATCATCATCCAGCCGCCGCAGGATCACGTCTACAGGCTCAAGGCCCTTCAGCGTCTTCAGCCACACCCGCTCATCACGCACCACCAGATCGCCGCCTTCCACCAACCCAATGCCGAGATAGCGTGCAAGATACACATGCTCAAAATACGTCTCGCTATACGGCCCCGGCGTCAGCAGCACTACGCGCGCATCCGCACCCGCCGACGAATGCGCCATCAAACTATTGATCAGCGTTTTGTAGCTCTCGACCAGTTTGTCCACATGCAGCGCACGAAACGCATCCGGGAACAAGCGCGACACGATCATGCGATTTTCCAGCGCATAACCGAGCCCGGAGGGTGCCTGCGTGCGCTGCGACATCACCCACCAGTTGCCGTCCGGCCCTCGCGCCAGATCAAACGCCGCGATGTGTAAAAAAGTTTTGCCGTGCGGCGCAATGCCATGCGCCGGACGCAAGTACGCAGGGTGTCCCTGTACCAGCGCCGTCGGCAACATACCCTCGCGCACCAGCATCTGCTCGCCGTACACGTCGGCCAGAATGTGATTCAACAACTCCGCGCGCTGCGACACGCCGCGCTCAATCTGCGCCCACTGCGCCCGATCAATGATCATCGGCAACAAGTCGAGCGACCACGGGCGCGCCTGACCGGCCAACGCATCGGAATACAGGTTGTACGTAATGCCGTTGTCGGCAATTTTCCGCGTCAGACTCACCTGCGAAAGCTCCAGCTCCGCAAGTAACGCCTCCACCGAGCGCTCATTTGCAGGCAGGGCCGCCAGCGCCTTCTCGAAAAACGTTTGCCATGCAGGCGTCAGCGCGTCGCCACCCGCCGCCCGAAGACCATCAAGATGCCCCGCAGGAGAGCGCTTCGCCAATGAGGCAAGCGCATTCATCACTGCTGCAACGCGGTCGCCACCACCAGCAGCATCGGTATCAAACAGGGAGGTCATAGTCCAAGTTTAGCGGGAGTATCTGGCGTTCTGTAGTGCGCAGGGTAGACATTTCTTGAGTTGCATGCCGATCTGGCCCGGTTCGGCGTGACGTTTTCCGTCCCCTCTCCGGCAGGCGGGCGAGGGTTGGGGTGAGGGTGTGCTGGATGACGCGTCCCATCGGACAGCACTTCCCCGATGCGTCACCGTTCCGGATCAATCGGGCGTATCGGATGGCGCAATGAGCGTCACGGTTGGAAAATACGTCTTGTAGCGGCGCACATCGCGCGTCAAAACTGGCATCTGCCCGGTCGCTGCGTGAGCACCGATCAAAAAATCCGGCAACACATTGCTCTTTATGCCACCGGCGCGCTTGTATTGCATGAACGCCCGGCCGGCTATAAACAGCGCCGGACGGGAAATCTCCAGCACGGTTAAACCAAGTTGCGAAACTGCATCATCCAAGTCCTCGATGCGAGAAAACAGCAGCGAGAGTTCGGCGTAGATGATCGCGTTAATCGCTAGCGGGCGAAGTTTCGATTGCGCCCGCAGTTGCTCAACCGACCAGTCCGCCCAAGTCGGATCATTTTCAAGGACGTCGATGAGCACGTTGGTGTCCACCAGTACATGCTTCGTCATCGGGCATCAGCCCGCATCGTCACGCAACAGTTTCATCAAATCATCAGTGTGCCACTTAACGGTGGCCGTGCCGCGCGCCGCTTCAAAACGGTCTAGCTTCTTGCGCGTCGTTTTTTTCGGCGCAGGAATGATCACTATCTCGCGAGCCGCGTTCAGCGCAAACTCCACCTGACTGCCTGGTGCCAGATGCATCGCGTCGCGGATGTGCTTGGGGATCGTGACCTGACCTTTGGATGTGAGTGTGGTGAGCATGGCGGCATCTCGAATTGAGTATTACCCTAATTCTAACGGTAATACCGGCGTAATCACAGTTCGAAGTCATTTACCCGCCCCAGAAGCATCACGGTTTTTCGTTCGAAAGGCGCTAAGGAGACGCTGATCTATTCAATCGGTCATCCTTCGCCGTGCTCAGGATGACATTATTCAGCGTTTCCCTAAAGGCACAAAGGCATTAAAGAAAAGGCGCTGAAGTACATTAAAGAGCAGAATAAATTCCCCCCAAGGCGCAGGGTATTGCGAACAGCGCTGGCGAGCCCAAACGCTGCGCCGCCAGCGGCGGGGAATGGAGCCCTCAGAGATTAAAGGGCTGAAGGCAGCTGAAAGCGGCACAAGCGTTGAATCACTCTCCCTGCGCGGCGGCTCCTGGATCATTCAACCGGAGCATGCGTCGTGTTCCTACCGTGACTGGTATCTTCCTGATCGCTGGAACGGCTTCGTTGGGTTTCGGGTGATGTTGTCCCTGGCCAAAAATGAAAACTGAACCCTGATCGGTTGGGATGCAGCGATGAGGCTGAAGCAATGTAGCGGTGAGGGCGTGATCGTTTTTTTCGCGCGGAGCGTGGCGCGGCGATTTTTGCTCGGCGCGATCAAGAGATCAAAGAGATCAGCCCGCCATCGGGTTCATGCGGTATACGGTGAAGCGCTGTTGGTTGGCGACGGGAATCGACTTTTAGCAACTTATCGCTGAAATCGCGATTTTACGGGGGCTAGAACGTTATTTTGCAGATAGTCGATAACAGTCATAAATTGCATTTAGCCCGCGCAAAATAAGGCTTTTAGCAAGAAGTTGTTGAGAGAAATTTAAAAAACACGCTCAGCGCACGCAGTTTCCGAACTTAGTCTTCACTGTGCTGAATCAAACAAATCGAGCGCAACCATCGCGCATTGCGATACCACCGCATCCCATTGCTGCCAGCGCGGACCGAGCTGTTTGTATTCAGCGAGCTCAATTTCGTCGAGGTCGTACGGCCTGGGTGCGGCGAGCTGAATCTGAAGTTGCATTAGCGGCGATTCGCCATGGGTTTGCGGATAAAGCGCGTCGAACGTTGCGAGTGCAGCACGTGTATCCACTTCACCAAGTCGATCCGACAACGCAGCGAAATCAAGGTAGTCCCGCGTGGCGTTTCGTTTGAGGATGAGCACCGCTTTGATCCGTAGCATTTCTGCGGGCGTTGGCAGAGTAATTTCTACTGGAACGCCTTGAATGCTGACGCTTTCGCTTTGAGTTTCTAACGGCGTTTCGCGAATGAGTTGACGGATACCGGTTTCTATGCCGTCAAGCTTTCCGAGAATCTGCACCGGGCGTTGAATTCGCGCTGTCTTCCAGCCCGCTACCGATTCAAGCTCACCTAACACCGCGTCAAAACGGGAGCGTAGGTCAGTGAGCACGTGATCTGCATCAACTGACATGCGGTGCGCTGCGTACACCGCCGACGCAGAGCCACCCACCAAAACCGCGTTAGGCAGGATGGTTTGCAGGTGGGCTGCCGCGCTTAATACGCGATCCCATTCAGGCAGCTTTACGGGGGCCATCCGGTTCACCATAAGGTTCGCCATGCTGTTCGCCACACCGTTCAACGTACAACGCCCAAAACGCGTGACGTTGGGCATAGCGATCATTTGCGTACGCAGCGCAGATTTGCCGGATTTTCTGCCGTACTACCGCGTCAGTTTTGCATTCGTCGCGCAGCGCCTGCCAATCCACAAGCGCGCCGCGCGCGATGACGTCATCAATCGCGGCTAGCGTGTAGGTGCTGTGGTTGAGATGGCGATGCTGCATGTCGTGATTGTGCAGGACATGAGGGTGAATGGCAATGACGGTATGTGCGCGACGATCAGAGCCTAGCTGCCGTGATTGATGCAAAATTTGCGGATGAATGCAGCAATCTCTCCCTCCGAAGCGCTCCCCTGGCCGCACGCAAACGCCGCTGCGCTTGCCTACGTAGAGGAGCACAAGCTGACGCCTGAGCCGTGGCAGTCGTTGCGCCAGCAGATCGCTGATTTGCCTGAGCCGCCTGCGTTTGCGCTGCAGGCGGTGCGGGTGTTGCAGGGTTTCTGGCCGCAGTATGCAGATGCGTGCCGCGCCGTACTGGCGAAGGCGGTGGCCGCGCCGCTCGCGGTGCCGGACGAGGAGCCGATGCTGCATATGTACTGCGGTTTTCTGCTCGCCGAGCATCGCGACGCGCAGTGTTTTGATATCGCGCAGCAGCTCGTGCAACTGTCCGGGGACGCCTGTGACGAACTCATGGGATACGAATGGCCGGACACGATGGAGGCGTGGTTGGCGTCGTTTTGTGCTGCGGACGAGGCGCGTCGCGAGTGGCTGGTTGAGCGCGCATTTGATGTGCAGCTTTCGAATTCGATGCGCCTGTGTGTGATGACCGCTCTGGTGCGCTGCGTTGGTGGCGGCATGCTGCCGGCGAGCCGGTTGCGTACCTTGATTTTTGCGTTGATCGATTCGGTGGCGACGTGTTTACGGAACGGTATCAATCGTCCCGTGCCGCATGACGACTACATGGATAACCGCGAGTTCGTTGCCTTGCTCATTTGTTTACTGGACGACTTCGAGCTCGATGACCACGCTGGGACGTTGGCGCGAATCAAGTTGATTTTTGACGCAGGGCATGTGGATACGGAGGTCGTTCGTTGGGCGGACTTGCAGGAGAAAGCGCTTCCGAGTAACCGACCGCACCCGACGCTATTGGGCTGCACGGTCATTGAGTTTGGTTGGTGGGCGTGCTTCAAGTCGTACGAGCGCCAGCAGGATGGGATGGGTGACGACGGCGACGACTCCGAGGCCGACAGCGCATTGCTCGCGCAAGTACGAGCGCTACGCAGGGATCCCGGCTACCTTGAGGCATTTGAAGCCGAGGTGCCGTTCGTGCGCGAAACACCGAAAGTCGGTCGCAACGAGCCGTGCACTTGCGGCAGTGGAAAAAAGTTTAAAAAGTGTTGTGGGGCGTGAAGCGTGACCTATGCTTTGATCGCGCGGCACGAGGGCCTGGCGCTACGGCGCCAGCCACGCCATCGGCGTGGTAACTCGCACTGGAGCAGTTATTACTGAGTCAACCCAATATGACCGGTTCGGCAGGCTCCCTCTCCCTCGGGGAGAGGGTTGGGGTGAGGGACTTGGCACACGTTTCAAGCATCGCGATGCAATCACCCTCACCCCCGCCCTCTCGCCTAGGGAGAGGGCGCTATACCGGTTGCAATAGGACATATTTAGTTGACTTGTTAATAGCAGTCCCTTAAAAAAGGTTCCTAGCGCAACCAACCCCTCACCCTCACCCTCTCCCGCAAGGGGAGAGGGGACTGATCGTTACGCCGCGACCGTGTCTGCTTTCTCCGTGAACTCAGTCATTTGGTTGAAGTTCATGTATTTGTAGATGTTGTCGCTGTCCTTTTTGAGCACGCCGACGTCGGTCAAATATTCGGCTTTGGTCGGGATGCGACCGAGCTTGGAGCAGATGGCGGCTAGCTCTGCGCTGCCGAGGTACACGTT
>JAYVPF010000268.1:0-15366 GCA_043757535.1 Burkholderiales bacterium | reverse complement strand
CACCACGGCGCCCAGAAGTCAACGATCACCGGCGTGACGTCAGAGGCGGCAATGACTTCAGTTTCGAAGTTTTCCAGGGTTACGTCGAAGATGTGGGGGGATTCGGTCATGGTGGTCGGGATAAGTAAAACTGCGGGAGAGGCGCGTCGACATTGTAGGGGGCGTCACGAACCGATCGGGACGCCGTGAGAGAGGTGTTGAACGCGCTGATGAGGGAGATAATCGGGGCGTGTGCTCCTCTTTTCACTTCACCTGATGTTCGCGTCGCAGTTTAGCGTGCCCTCATTCGCCTACGTTCCGCCGGACTTCGTGTCGTGGGTTCGCTAGCGCCATGAGGGTGTTGCACATTGGCAAGTACTTTCCGCCTGTCAAGGGCGGCATGGAGCGCTTTCTCGCCGATCTGGTGCTGGCGCAGCGTGCAGCTGGTATCGAGTCGTTCGCACTGGTGCATGGGCACCCGGACGCGATGACGGCGGCGACTCCCACGTGGCTGCGTCGCGTGCCGGTGTGGCGCGAGGTTGCGTTTGCTCCCTTAGCGCCGTCGTTCCTGCGCGAAGTCAACCGCGCGATTGCTGACTGGAAGCCGCAATATCTGCATTTGCACCTGCCCAACTTAAGCGCGCTTGCGCTACTCGGGCTGGTGCCTGCCCGACGGTTGCCGTGGGTCATTCATTGGCATTCCGACGTCGTCACGTCCAAGCACAGTTTGCCGCTGCGCGTGCTCTACCCGTTTTACCGCCCCTTCGAACGCGCGCTGCTGGAGCGCGCTGCGCTGGTAATTTGCACCTCGCAGCAATACCTTGAAACGAGCGAACCACTGCAACCCTACCGCGAAAAATGCGTGGTGGTGCCGCTCGGGATGGATCTGTCGCGACTGCTTGTTGACGACTCACTTCCAGCACCGGTGGTGCCGTGGGCGGACGGAAGATTTCGCATCCTGTCGGTCGGCCGCCTGACGTATTACAAAGGGTTCGATACGCTGATCAAAGCGGTGGCGCAATGCCCTGATGTCGAATTGCGAATCGTCGGTGACGGTTCGGATCGAAGCGCTTTGCAATCGTTGATTGCACGCTTGAATGTTTCTGACCGCGTGTTTCTCGAAGGTGCACTTGACGACTCGGACTGCCTTTCGCTTTACCGGTCGGCAGGCCTTTTTTGTATTCCAAGCCGTGAGCGCACCGAAGCATTTGGCCTGGTGGCGCTGGAGGCGATGGCGCATCGGCTGCCGGTGCTGGCCTCCGCGCTCTTCGGCAGCGGATTGGTAAGCGTTGTGCAGCATGAACAGTGCGGACGTTTGGTGCCGATAGACGATGTGGTGGCTTGGCGTGACGCCATTGAACTCATGCGCACCACGCCCGACCGTTCGACCGCGTTGGGTGAGGCCGGTTACCTGCGTCTGCATGAGAAATTCGCCATCGCGCCCGTTCAGAAAAGTTTGCAAATGACGGTCGTCAGCACGCTGTCGCCGGATGCACCGCGCCCCGAAGCGCATGCCCGCCCTCTCATTGTTATTCCGGCAAAAAATGAGTCAGCCACTATCGCGGAGGTCGTGGGTGATGTTCGGGCGGCCGGTTATCTCGATGTACTCGTAGTCGATGACGCAAGCAGCGATGAGACCGGACTGATAGCGCGCCGAGCCGGTGCAATGGTGTTGCGTGCACCACTGCCGCAGGGGGCATGGGGCGCGATGCAAACCGGGATTCGCTACGCGGTGCGACACAATTTCACTAGCGTGATTACGATGGATGCCGATGGCCAGCACCAGACTCAGGAGATTAGTCGCCTGCTACAGGCAGCGCAGTTTTCAGACGTCGTAATTGGTGCTTGCCCGAGTCGGGGCAGTCCCGCACGCAAGCTCGCGTGGTACTTTTTCCGATGGTTGACGGGATTCACACTGGAGGACCTGACCTCCGGTTTTCGCCTCTACAATGCAGCTGCTTGCCGGGTGCTGACGGGGGAAGCCGCTACGCTGATCGACTATCAGGATATGGGTGTTCTGTTGTTGCTGCGGCAGGCGGGGCTTAAGTTTGCAGAGGTTGAAGTGCAGATGTCACAGCGCGTCGACGGCATCTCACGGATTTTTTATAACTGGCGGATGGTGGCCTGGTACATGCTCGAGACGACTATCCTCTGCTTTGCAAAGCGCAGGTTAAATTGAGGACACTGCTCAAAATCATTTGTTTGGCGCATTGTGTCGCCGCACAGCGCTCGCAATGCTCATGTAGGAAGGCGTACATTCCGGGTGCGGTGTTCAGCGCGCTTAACACTGCATCCATCGTGATAATTTTTTAGGGGCGTCGTTGAAATATTCAACGCGGTCACGGGTACGAACATAATGAGCTACACCGTTTTTGCCGCGATCATCGGCATCGTGCTCGCCGCGTTCATTTTGTTCTTATTGCGCCGCGATCAGTTGTATTTGCGCGACGCCACGTTTTGGCTCGGTACCGCAGCGGTGTCTATCATATTTGCGTTGTCGCCCTCGGTGGTCGACTGGCTGGGCGGAATGGCGGGAGTGGCCTATCCGCCCGCACTGATTCTGGCGGTCGTGTGTGTCGTGCTCACGGTCAAGGCCTTACTCGCGGATATTTCGCTTACGCAATTGCGTCGCGAGGTGCGCCGCCTCAACCAGCGGGTGGCTCTGATTGACGCGGATCGCCAAAGCGAACAAAAAACGGGATAGCTAGCCCGTAGCGCATAAATCCGGACTTCTCGCACGTTCGAAACCAGTTTCGCGCCTTCGCCTAAAATTGTGTGTAGGACTGTGCCGAACGCAGCACGCAACACTTTTAATCATGTTTCCCTACCTTTCCAGTTGTTGCAACCCGGCAGTTGTCATCGCATGGGCCTAACGGCACCCCCTTCGCGTGATTTTGCGCTCTTTGGAGAGCTGCTGAAACGTGACCTGGCCGGACGCTACCGCGGCTCGGTCGGCGGTCTCGCTTGGGCCTTCGTACAGCCGCTTTTCCTGTTGTGTGTTTACACGCTGGCGTTCGGACTGATTGTCGGCGCGCGATGGCGACAGGGCGGCGACGTCTATGAATATGGCATGTTCATTTTTGTCGGGTTGATCATCTATAACGCATTCAGCGAATGCATCGTGCGTGCGCCAACACTCATTGTGTCGCAGGCAAACTTGGTAAAGAAAGTCGTGTTCCCGCTCTATATTCTGCCGGTGGTGACGGCCTGTACTGCGCTCATGCACGCGGCGATTGGATTTATCGTATGGCTAGCGGTTTACGCGGTCGTTTTCGGTATTCCGAAGGTAAGCGCGCTAGGGCTACCTGCAATTCTGTTGTGCTGTTTGCCGGCACTGTTGGGTATCACCTGGATACTCGCAGCAGTAGGCACTTTTTTTCGGGATTTGCAACAGATCGCTGTGCTGATGTCGCATGCCTTGCTGTTTCTTACGCCGGTGTTTTATGGACTGGAGCATGTTCCGGCGGGTATTCGTCCTGTGCTTTTAGCCAATCCGCTCACCGCGCTCATCCAAAGCGCGAGAGGTGCGTTGCTAGGTGACGGAGATGGCGCATTTCTGGGTCTGCTGATCTACGCAGTCGTATCGACGGCTTTTGCGGCGCTTGCACTCTTCGCGTTTAACTGGATGCGACCGCGTTTCGCGGATGTGGTGTGATGCAAAACGCAAACCAGAGGGTAGCCATCGAGGTCTCCAGCGTCTCAAAAATCTACTCGCGTGGGTCGCCGCTTCAGGCGATGCTTGGGAGGCGAGTCAGCGGGGCGAACTCGCCGCACGAGCAAAGTGTTACTGCGGTACGCGAACTGAGTTTCGCGATCACACCGGGCGAATCGGTTGCCATCATCGGACGCAACGGGTCCGGCAAAAGTACCTTGCTCGAAATCATCGCTGGCACGGTGACACCGACAACGGGTTTTGTGCGGAGTACGGGTCGTGTTGCCGCGCTTTTAGAGCTTGGCAGCGGTTTCGATCCCGGTCTGTCGGGGCGTGACAACGTCATGATGAACGGCTTGTTGCTGGGCTTGAGCAAGCAGGAAATACGGGCACGTTTCTCGGAGATCGTGGCATTTGCTGACATCGGCGATGTGCTTGATCGACCGGTCAGTACCTATTCGAGCGGTATGGTGGTGCGTCTGGCGTTTTCCGTGCAGGCAGCACTCAATCCAGATATTTTGATCGTCGACGAGGCGCTGAGCGTCGGCGACTTTTTCTTTCAACAAAAATGCGCCACACTAATCAAGCAACTGCGTGATCGCGGCGTGACGCTTTTGTTTGTATCGCACGACATGGCGTTGGTTCGTGATTTGTGCACCCGCGCGCTGTTGCTTGAAGCAGGCAGTCTTGTCTTCGACGGCGATGTAGGCGAAGCCTCGCGGCGATACTACGCGTCGTCGTCACCCGCATCGGTTGCTCCCGGATCGGCGCGTTCATCTTCGGCGCTGACTGCGCCTGCCAGCACCGACGATAATGATGCGCAGTCAGGACTCCGGGAGCACGAGGTTCGACTTTCGGTGCGTGAAGCAGCTCAAGGCGCGTTGTGGTCGCGTGCCTACGTTGCAACCAACGCAACCGAAAAGGTCGCGACACTTTTGTCTGTCAGCATGCTCGATGTCAGGCTGCAGCCAGCGCTCAGTTTCCGCATGGGCGATCAGACCACGATTCGGGTCGCCTATCGCGTTGCAGGCGAGGCACCGGTGCATGTGTCGGTTGAGATTACCAATCGTCTTGGCCTGCTGGTAACGTGTGTTGGCACCTATTCGCGACAAATTGATGTCAATGGCGAGTCGGGTGATCCATGGCGAATATGCGACATTTCGCTCACGCTGGATGTGGAGGCTGGTGAATATAGTGTCGGCGTCGTCCTCGCAACAGTGAACGCAGCCGCAAATCTTGGTGCCGTAGTTGATCGTGCCCCGTCGCTGGGGCCGCTGCGAGTCAAATGGGATTACGGCAACGACATCGCGCCGCACCTCGGTCTGGTCGGTTTGCCTTATCAGGTTGCATTTCGCGCGGCGGGTGAGTAAGTGACTCGTGAGCCGGACGCAGTGGTGAGTGACGCTCTGGGCCAATCTGCCGAGATCGAACTGATGTGCCTGCTGGTTCCGTACCTGCGGGCGAAGTCGTTCGTTGATGTAGGTGCTGAAAAGGGTGCCATTGCCAGCGCGCTGTTTCAGTGCGGACTGGCGGGGACTTTGTTTGAGCCCCTGCCGAGGCACTTGCCAGCGCTTCAGGCTCTGGCCTGCACTTATGGCGGCAACGTCTATCCGTGGGCCGTCGCCGACACTGACGATACGCGGCAATTTCACGTTGCAACGGATGCCAACGGCCGCGAACTTGACTACTTTCATTCTCTGGAGCGCATTGACGGCGACGCGCGCTTTGCGCACGGCACGTCCTTCGATGTGAACTGCCGCTCGTTGGCGAGCGTGATGGCGGAGGGCTTGCTTCCCACCACGCTGGGAATTCTGAAGATTGACACTGAAGGTCGCGATCTATCGGTGCTGCGCGGCCTCGGTGCGTTGCGGCCCGAGTTGGTAGTGTGCGAGTTTTTCACTGACGGGCTGTACGACGGTTGGAAAGAAGCGCATCCTTCGCTCGCGATTGAGCACATGCGCACGCTGGGCTACACGCGGTATCTTGCCTACAAGCGGGTGGCAGGGTTTGAGCAGTGCGCGATGGGGCCGTGCGGCTTTCTACCTCGACAGTGGGGCAATCTTGTCTTCTTTTCCGACGAGGTGTTTTCGAAAGCGGAAGCAATCATCGTCAGGCACCTTGAGCGCACTGAAGCGGCGCTTGTCGATCAGTGGCTGGCTATTGCGACGGATCGCGAGGCCAAGGAAGGGGTTATTCGCCAACAAATTGAGGAGTCGCGAAGTCGAACTGGGCATATCGTCCTGCTGAATGAAATCTGTGCGGAACGGCTTGCATTGATTCAGAGGCTTGACGCTGAAGTGACGCGCTTGCGCTCGATAGACTCGTAACCGCCTTTGTGACATTACGAAAAATTGATGAAAGAAAATAATTAAACATGGGCGCAATCTCGTTCTCGATCAACTTGAATCTTGCGCGCACGCTGCGAGACGCTTTGCGCTGTGAAATTTTCTTTGAATCAGGCGGTTTTGAAGGCGATACCGTTGCCAGGGTTGAGGGATTGTTCAAGCGGGTTATTTCGGTGGAGCTTGCACCCGCATATGCCAAGAAGCTGCGCGACCGCTTTGCAAAATCAAAAAACGTTGAAATCGTCGAAGGTGATTCAGCGAATGTGCTGAAACAGCGCGCGCCGCAACTCAATGCAGCGGCAGCATTGTTCTGGCTGGACGCGCACTGGTGTGATGCAGAATCGGTCGACACCCACGTGCACCAATGTCCGCTAGTGCGCGAATTACAAGCGCTCGGAACACTAAACGAACAGTCGGCGGTAATCATTGACGATGCTCGCCTATTTCTTGCACCGCCGCTCGCGCCTCACGATGTTTCTCACTGGCCGACATGGCCCGCCGTTTCCGCAGCAATCGACCGATGCAGCGGCAGCACGCACAATGTGCTGGTGGTTAACGATTGCATTGTTGTGTATCCGCGAAGCGTTCACGCTGCCATGTTGCAATACGCACAGAAAGATGGCGTTGATTGGCTCAAGATCGCAGATCTGGCGCGCGAACACCCGGTGATGGAAGCTGCGGCGATTGAGCGATTGTCACTAGTAAACGAATTGCACGCTGGAGCTGCGAGCGCGGCGGCAGCGCTTGCCGAATCCTCAAAAGCGCGAGCGTCTGAGCTGGCTCGCCTCACGGCGGAACTGACCGATACGCAACATCAATTGACCGAGAAAGAAGCGGTTATCCAGCAGTACGCGGATTCGTCACAAACGCGAGCGACTGAGCGGGCTCGCCTCGCGGCGGAAATGACCGATGCGCAACGTCAATTGACCGAGAAGGAGGCGGTCATTCAGCAGCATGCGGAGTCCTCACGAGCGCGGGCGGATGAGCTGACTCGCCTCGCGGCGGAAATGACCGATGCGCAACGTCGATTGACCGAGAAGGAGGCGGTTATTCAGCAGCATGCGGAGTCCTCACGAGCGCGGGCGGATGAGCTGACTCGCCTCGCGGCGGAAATGACCGATGCGCAACGTCAATTGACCGAGAAGGAGGCGGTCATTCAGCAGCACGCGGAGTCCTCACGAGCGCATGCGGATGAGCTGACTCGCCTTGCGGCGGAAATGACCGATGCGCAACGTCAATTGACTGAGAAAGAGGCGGTCATTCAGCAGCATGCGGAGTCCCTGCGGTCACGAGATGACGAATTGAGTCGAATTGCCGAGCACTTGGCCAAAGCACACGCGGACATGCGCGCCAAGGAAAATGTGATTCATCAACTTCAACAGTTTCAGCTCGAAAGCACGCAGCAGCTGGGCACGCTTCATGCACATGTGGAGCAACAGCGTTCAAGGCTGCTCGCGATTGAACAAGAACGGCAGATGCTGCATGATGAGATGACCGCGGCTCGGGCCCAGGCGACGACCGCGGAGAATGCGCTGCGTGCGCTTCGCATCCGCACCCTGGAACAATCGAGCCAAATGGATTCCGCTCGCAATGAGCTCGACGAAGCGCACGAGTTGACGCTTTCGCTGCGTGCGCAGATCGCCGCGAGTCAGGACGACCACTTGAGTAAATATCGATTAATGGCTGCTGACGCGGCTGCTTTGCAGATGGCGTTGCGCAACGAAAAAGTATCGGTCGCCACGTTACGCGCAGAAAACGAGGTGCGATCTGGCGTGATGTCGATGGCTGCGGGCGCGCTGGATATTGACTCGCCGACCGACGCCACCGTCCTGGAGCCCGTGGCGAGACTCCTGCTTGAGGCGTCGGTAAAAAAATGGCAGCGGGACGCGACCGAGAAAGAAGCAGTAATCCGCGAGCTGGCCACAGCGATAGACGCGCATCGAGCAGCGCTCGTCCGTCCGCCGCGCCTTCACACGCGAGCGTGGCATCAGGTTAAAGGATCGATAAACCGCGCTATTCAACCGAAGCTCGGCGTCCTGTATCAGCATCCGCCTATGCCGTTAGGCGAGCGCCGCATCAAGGTGTCGCGCCCTGCTGCGGCACAAAATTGTCCGACCATTTCGATTGTTACTCCTTCGTTTCGACAGGCGCATCTGATCGAGCGCACGCTCAAAAGTGTCGTGGAACAGGGCTATCCCAAGCTTGACTACCATGTTCAGGATGGTGGTTCCACCGATGGCACCGTCGCTGTGCTCGAACGCTGGCAGGATCGATTGACGTCGTGGGAATCTACCCCGGACGGCGGGCAGTCAGCCGCCATCAATCTTGGTTTCGCCAAGACGAAGGGCGAAATTATGGCGTGGCTCAACTCGGACGACGTGTTGATGCCGGGCGCGCTGGATTACGTCGCCTCGTTTTTTCACCGCAATCCGCAGATTGACGTCCTGTACGGCAATCGCCTTCTGATTGACGAGGATGATGCATTGATCGGTCGTTGGGTGCTGCCAGGGCACGATGACAAAGTCTTACAGTGGGCGGATTATGTGCCGCAGGAGACGCTTTTTTGGCGACGGTCAATCTGGGAAAAAGTCGGCGGTATCGACGAATCGTTCAAGTTCGCGATGGATTGGGATCTGTTGCTGCGCTTCCGAGCGGCGGGCGCTCGCTTTGCGCATCGCGCGGTTTACCTTGGTGCGTTCCGCATACACGCCAAGCAGAAAACGTCTGCCGCGATCAATGAAATCGGGTTTCAGGAGATGAATCGGTTGCGCAAACGCGAATTTGGCCGCGACGTGACGCACGATGAGATCCGTCGTGCCATCGCCCCCTTTATGGTCCGCCATCTGGCGGCTGATAAACTCATCTGCTTTAAATGATAGGGAAAAACTCCGTGTCTCTGGTTTCCAGCTTTTTTCGTATCCTCGTGGCGTTCCGCCCAAACTCCGGTGCGGCGTTGATGGCGTGTTGCGTTTTATTAGTCACAGGCTGCGGCGAGAAGACCATAACTCGCTCTTACTACCCATCAGGTAGCGTGAAGACGGAGGCGGTTACCAAAGACGCCGTGCTTAATGGGCGCGCGGTAATGCTTGCAGAAGGCGGACAAAAACTGTCGGAAGCGGAATATCGCGGTGGCGTACTGAACGGGAAGAGCTCGGCCTATTTTCCCGATGGAAAAGTGAAGGCAACTGCCGAATATCAGGATGGCGCGTTGCATGGCCTGAGCACGGCTTTTCACGCGAACGGAGAAAAGTCTAGCGAAGCACAGTTTCATGCTGGCGTCTTGATGGGTAAATCAAAATCCTGGACGGATACAGGCGCAGAGGTTCTTGATAAACAGTAAGCCGTATCGGTTGTGGACGCGTTGCAGCGTTGCGAGACGCGCCCGCGTTTGGGCGATAGGGGCTTCAGCGATTCTGTCGAAAAACCACCAACCGCATCGCGAGGTAAGACACTGCGACGTTTAGTGGTAGTAACACGATCGCGGCCACGTAATCACCTGTCCATCGCCGCACCACCGACAGCAACGCGACGTTCAGCAGGTAGATGGCCAACCAGACGGTCGCGTACTTTGTAAAGTCGCTCTTTTGTTTGAATACGAGTCTACTGTGACTAAAGTGGCCTAACACTACGCCGAAACATAGTGATGCGCCCGACGCGAACCAATACGGCAAGCCCATTAGCAAACATCCCCAATACACCGCCAGCGCACATGCGGTATTGAGCCCACCGATCACCAGATACCGCAAGAATTCGAGCGCTTTTGCGCGGTCAATTGTCACGACGGGTGCCCCGCGAATTCGTGGCAAACAAGTGTTTCTGTATTCATAATTCAATTTCAGTTTTGAACGCGCGAAGTTGGTGCCCTGAAAGATACTGCGGGCACGCGGCACACAGGCCGACGGCACGGTTCGAAAACTACCTATAATTATTGAGTAATCCGCGCTGCGGCATTATGTTTTTAGTCACTGCGCAAATTTGGTTTCGTTAGCGGCCCGAACGGCGAGGTGCATCCGTCGTATTCAGTATTCTTCAGGACAAATCGAGTGGCAATGAAGGTCGTAATATTAGCGGGTGGACTTGGCACTCGCATCAGCGAGGAAACCGTTGCTCGACCCAAGCCAATGATTGAAATTGGTGGCAAGCCTGTCATCTGGCACATCATGAAAATTTATTCGTCCTATGGACTGAACGATTTCGTGATTTGTTGCGGCTACAAGGGCTACCTGATCAAAGAGTATTTCGCCAATTATTTTCTGCATATGTCGGATGTTACGTTCGATCTCGCCACCAACGAGATGCATGTGCATCAACGAAAAGCCGAGCCATGGAAAGTGACCCTCGTTGACACTGGTGAATCGACCATGACGGGTGGCCGATTGGCGCGCGTTCGCGAATACGTCAAAGACGAGCCAGAATTTTGCTTCACTTACGGCGATGGAGTGAGCAACGTCAATATCCGCGAATTGATTGACTTTCATCGCGAGGAGAAGGTGCTGGCAACGCTGACAGCCACGTATCCTCCAGGCCGTTTCGGCGCGCTGGACATCACCGCAAATCGCATCACGACATTCAAGGAAAAACCCAAGGGTGATGGCAGCATGATTAACGGCGGATTCTTCGTGTTGTCGCCAAAAGTCATCGATTTAATCGATGGCGACCAATCGGTCTGGGAGCAGGAGCCGCTTGAGACGCTGGCGCAATCGGGCCAACTGGCTGCATTTCGGCACAACGGCTTTTGGCAACCCATGGATACCCTCAGAGACAAAATGTTGCTCGAAGAGCTGTGGCAAACCGGGCGGGCTCCATGGAAAGTTTGGGAGTAAATTTTGTCGTCGTTCTGGACAGGTAAACGCGTTTTCTTGACTGGGCACACGGGCTTTAAAGGTAGCTGGTTGTGCTTGTGGTTGCAACGTCTGGGTGCAGAGGTGATCGGTTATTCGCTCGCACCCGGCACCCAGCCGAATTTCTTTGATCTGGCACACGTGATTGACGGCATCAGGCACGTTCACGGTGATGTTCGCGATGCTGCTAACGTGCTCAAAGCGATGCAAGAGGCCAGCCCTGACATCGTCATTCACATGGCCGCCCAGTCGTTGGTGCATGAGGGCTACAAGAATCCAGTCGAGACCTACGCAACCAATGTGATGGGTACGGTTCACCTTCTGGAAGCGTCACGACATGTCAGCTCGGTTCGCGCTATCGTCGTCGTCACCAGCGACAAGTGTTACGACAATCGCGAGTGGGTTTGGGGTTATCGTGAGAGCGAGCCGATGGGCGGGCGCGACCCGTACAGCAACAGCAAGGGCTGTGCGGAACTCGTCACCGACGCATTTCGACAATCCTATTTTTTGAACGACACACGCCGCGCGCAAGGCGCCGTCGTTGGCGTAGCCACCGCCCGCGCTGGCAATGTCATTGGCGGAGGTGATTGGGCTGCCAATCGGCTGGTTCCAGATATTTTTCGCTCGCTTTTCGCGGGTGAAACAGTGGCCATTCGCCAGCCCAATGCCATACGACCATGGCAGCATGTACTGGAACCGCTGTCCGGCTATCTCGCGCTCGCCGAGAAGCTCTGTACCGAGCCGCAGACGTTTGCTGAGGCGTGGAATTTTGGCCCGGACACGACCGACGCCCGACCGGTTCAGTGGATTGTCGAGCAACTCACGCGCGATTGGTCGGCGGAAGCCGCATGGCGCGTTGACGGTGACACGCATCCGCATGAAGCACACTACCTGAAACTCGATAGCAGCAAAGCGCATGCGCTCCTTTCATGGTCGCCCACGTGGAATCTCGCAGAGACTTTGCACCGTGTTACCGAGTGGTATCGCGCTTTCCATGACGGAAAAAATGTGCGCGAGTTGACCCTGCAACAAATCGACGAGTTTTCTGCACGAGTCAAAGGACAGCAAGGACAGCAAGGACAACAAGGTGCGTGTTGAGCTGCAGCCGATGCACGGGCTTGCTGTGGCTCATAGCACCTACGCTGCCGACATTAGAGGCGCATTTGCCCGCTGGTTTTGTAGGGATGAATTGGCAAGCGTCACTGGTTCGCGAGATATTGTCCAGGTGAACCACTCTCGCACCACCCATGTCGGTGCGATTCGAGGTTTGCACTTTCAGCGCCCACCGCATGCCGAAATGAAGCTAATACGTTGCCTGCGTGGTGCGGTGCTTGATGTGGTGGTCGACTTGCGATCAGGGTCGGCTACCTATTTGCGGCATCACCGGGAAACGTTGCGCGCGGGGGATGGCAAGCTGCTCGTGGTTCCCGAAGGCTTTGCGCACGGATTTCAGACGCTTGAGCCGGACACGGAGCTGCTCTATCTTCACACCACCGCCTACACGCCCGCCGCTGAAGGCGGATTTCGTTTTGACGATCCAGCGTTCGCAATCGAATGGCCGCTGCCTGCCACTGATATATCAGCGCGGGATTTGGCACTTCCCACTTTGTCCGCCGAAAATCCCGCACCCTTCCCATGAACTGTCGCCATTGCAACTCGCCACTCCGCCATACGTTTCTTGACCTCGGCTTCGCACCGCCATCGAACAGCTACTTGAGCAATGCCGATCTAAAAAAGCCGGAAGTCACGCTTCCGTTGAAGCTTTGTGTTTGCGAAAACTGCTGGCTCGTACAGACCGAAGATTACGCAAAAGCCGATTCGCTTTTCACTGCCGACTACGCTTATTTTTCCTCGACCAGCAGTAGCTGGCTTGCGCACTCGGCGGCGTACTGTCGCGCCACGACGAGCCGCTTCAATCTGAACGCGACCAGCCTTGTCGTTGAGGTGGCGTCGAACGACGGCTATCTTTTGAAGAATTTCGTTGCAGCGGGTATTCCGTGCCTCGGTATTGAGCCGACGGCGGGAACGGCTGCGGCTGCTCGTGCGGTTGGTGTGCCGACGCTGGAGCGCTTTTTCGGTGTGGAGACAGCCCAGCAACTGGTGGCCGACGGCAAACAGGCAGATTTGCTGTTGGGCAATAACGTCTACGCTCACGTGCCGGACATTAACGACTTCACTCGTGGTCTGAGCACGCTGCTTAAGCCCGAAGGCGTGGTGACGCTCGAGTTCCCGCATCTGCTGGAAATGATCCGTCATGCCCAGTTTGATACCGCCTATCACGAGCATTACTCTTACCTGTCTTTGCTCAGTGTTCAACACATTTTCGAGGCGGCTGGGTTGCGCATCTGGGATGTTGAGCAATTGCCAACTCATGGCGGCAGCCTGCGCGTTTATGGTTGTCGTACTGCGTCGAAGTATCAGCGTACTGCCTCAGTAGACGCGTTGCTGGCGATGGAGCGTCAGGCTCAGCTCAATAGCCTCGCGCCCTACTCAGGTTTTCAGGCGCGGGCCGATCAGGTTAAAAATGATGCGGTCGAGTTTTTGATTGAGCAGAAGCGCGCCGGCCAGACGGTGGTCGGGTATGGCGCTGCGGCCAAGGGCAATACGCTCCTAAATTACGGTGGCGTTAAGCCGGATCTGCTTGCAACCATTGTTGACGCTGCCCCATCAAAGCAGGGCAAGTTCATGCCCGGGTCGCACATCCCGATTGTTTCGCCTGACCGCCTCGCGGAACTCAAGCCAGATTTTGTCTGGATATTGCCGTGGAATATTGCCAGCGAAGTCACAACGCAATGCACTTTCATTCGGGAATGGGGCGGCAAGTTTGTGGTCGCCGTGCCCAAGCTCACGATTCTCTAGCAGCGTTTTTTGTTGTATCAAGGATGGTGAGCGCGGCCCACTGGCGATTGCGTCGTGAGAAATAAATAAATGCAAGCATCGACCATCGACGAAAACGCCGTAAGCCCCGTAAACGCCGAGCAGCGGTGCAGTCCGCACGTTCAATTGTTCATTCCCGTTCGCAACGGCGCGAACTACATCCGCGAATGCATCGAATCAATTGTGATTCAGACCTATACCAACTGGTCGTTGGTAGTGTCGGACAATCAGTCAACCGATGGCACCGAAGAAATCGTTGCCAGCTTTCGGTCGGACTCGCGTATTACCTGGTCACGGCAAGCCATCAACGTCGGCCTGATCGGAAATTTCAACAGCTGCATTGACCGTGCTGCCGCAGAGTTCTACGCGGTGCTCGCACATGACGACAAATACTTTGCTGCCGATGCGCTTGAAAAAAGTTTGGCAATCTTGCAAAGCGACGCCACGCTCTGCGCTGTTTATTCCAACGTGCTTTGGATTGATGGCAAGTCGAAGCCTATTATCGAACTGAAGCTGCCCAGGGCGGGCAAGCTGCAATCCGACTTCATCGCATTGCGCTCCATCGTTAACTGTCGCAATCAATTTGGCGTTCCGCTGTTAAATCGCAGAGCCGACGTGGGCACCTGTCGATACGGCGCGCAGTTTCCTCACGCCGCTGATATTGATTTCTCCATCGCGGTAGGCGTACATAAATTTATCTATGTGTTGAACGAACCTAAGGTCGCCATACGGTTCCACGGTTCTAACAACACGATGCGCGATTTTTCTCAGTTGCGTCCGGAAATCATGGCGATTGCCGCGCATCGCGGCCTTGTCTTGAACAAAGTTCAGCGCATTCAGATGTTCGTCAATGACCATTTGACGCGACTAAAAAAGCGCCTGTTTTTCTTGTACCTGGATTACCTCAGGTGATACGGGTCACGCACCGGTAGAAGCGGAAACGACGGGCGGACAGTCGTTTTTGTTTGTGAATAGGTGCTTTGGCCCGTAGCGCCGCTAACCATCCCGCGCACCGAGCACGACATCATGAGGTTGACGTCGATTTTACGTTTGCCCTGTGATAAGCCGATGGATGCACCGACTAAGGCATATGCCGTCGTCGTAGCCTTTTCGACGTGAACCGACCAACAGACAAGCGACGATACGAAAGACCCAACGAATCTTTGACGTTTGGCTTGCTTCGCTGTACAACGTTGTCTTGCTTTTGCCACTCATTGCGTCTTTACTGGGGTGGGGCAATTCGCACCATTGATCCGTATTTGCTAGTGCTTCGTGCCAAGTAAATCCGTTTGCTCATCAAAATTTAAGGGGTACATAATCATGCTTTACCGCAAGACTCTGGCTCGTTTGAGCCTGGTTACATTACTTGCGTGTGCCGGTACGGCGTTCGCGGTCGATAGTGTTGGAATCAAAAGGGAGGCCGTTGCTACGGACGGTAGCAAGCGGATGGTCGTTGCCGACACTACATCGTCGGCTGATCGGGTCGGGCAAATCATGGCTAGCTGGGAAGCGACACTGACCCGCACTTATGGCTGGCAGCAAGAAGGCGTCGATCAACTGCGCCAACGTGTCGGTGTGCTGCCAGTGGAAACCTTGAATGCGATGGCGGGCGCGGCGTCCTGGCAGCGCTTTACCGAGCTGATGCTGGACGCAGAGCGCGTGATAGCCGCGC
>JAYVPF010000267.1:0-4064 GCA_043757535.1 Burkholderiales bacterium | reverse complement strand
TGGCCGAAGGCAACGGCCTGTGGCGCGAGTACGAAGGCGGTATCACCGACTGGCAGGCGCAAGTGAAAGTCATGGCGCTGATGCAGGAGGCTGCAGGCAACGCCGCGCCCGCAGTGGGAAAAACGTCAATGGATGCAGCCATTGCAGAGAACAATCGCCGCGTCGCCGCACCGCCCGCTGCGGCTGCGGTCGCTATCAAACCAGCAGCAAAACTCAGCTACAAAGACCAACGCGAACTTGACGGTTTGCCCGCCAGAATCGAGGCGTTCGAAAAAGAGCAAGCCGACATCAATGAAAAATTAGCCGACGGCGCAATCTTTCAAGAAGACCCGAAAGGTGCCGCAGCCCTCGCCAAGCGCGTCAGCGAAATTGATGAATTGGTGGCGGCGGCGATGGAGCGCTGGGAAGCCTTGTCGTCGAACTGAATCGTGTCAATCTCGGCTGAGACAATTGATCCCGCAGCGCTTGTTCGAGCTATTTCGCCAAGTAGTCCACAGATTTAGCAAATGCAAACGGCTCTTGCGACAGTGTTTTTCCGTACGCGAAATTGATACGAATGCCGCTAACGCCGTTAGTGGCAGCACTCGAGTCACGTAGTTTGATGGTGAGTGCCGTCGGCAAGTCCGCGCCTGAGGGCAACGTCCATTCAAGTTCGTAAAATACATCCTCGCGTCGGGTAGCTCTCATCGATTTCAACTGCTCGGGATCAAGCGGTTGCGACAGCGCCTTGCGTTGTAGGCTCGTCAATTTCGCTTCTTCGAGAAAGCGACTGTGCAAAAACGACGGCGTGCGTGTTTTCAAGACATTTGCGTCAAGACACATGCTGTAGATTTGTCCATGCACATTTTCGAGCGACTCGCTCGCTAGCTTGGCAATGGCCCATGCAAGCGTTGGTTCAACTGCAGACGCATCCGCCAGAAGGTTCGCGCTGACAGCCCATTTCGGCATGACTTGCAAGCGGGGGTCAAGACCTTCGGTCTCTTTACCGTCAACGGTTCTGTAAAGAACATTAGCCGTTCGCGTGATTCCCTTCGGGTCTCCGTCGACGACGGCATCTCTTGCAGCTTGATAGCTGCGGATATGAGGCAACATGCCTGTGAGCAAATCTGGCGACTCATTGCTAATCTTTAACCACATGGCTGTGCGCCAGTTTCTAAACGTCACCGAGTCCAATCGTTCAAACGAGGCAACAGCGCCTTTAGTTTTCCGAACGTCACTTTGGCCGCCACTAAAAGGTTCTGCATATGCAGGGGGTTGTGAGCCATTTCGCCACCACGTGTCGTCCCACGGATCGTCATAATAATTCGGTCTTTTCACACACATGGGTGCAGAGCCGGTGTAGCAGGACGGGCCGTCACTACTGAATCGGTATAGGCAAGAGCCATTCACGGGAGACGCATCGCAAATGTCGCTGACGCACTGTTGGCAAACAAGCGCTTCAGCGCGAGGTGTGAAGCCGAAAATTGTTGCGCAAACGAGCGGCGTGGCCAAAAAAAACGGTGCGAATCTCATGTTTTTGTCCCCAATAAAATGTGCAGAAGCCCTGCGCTGTGAACATTACCCCCCCCCGTTATGACGTTGTCAAGTACATTGGAATATTATGAGGTGTATCTTATTGCTTTGCTTAGACGGCGTTCGCCGTTTGGCGTTCGCCGTTTCGCGAAGTGCTTACCTCGGGTTCTCACTTGAACAATGTCACAAAACAATAGAAAGCGTTTGCTTGCTGTGAAGGTTATTCCAAAGTCGGCTGGTGCTCAGCCGACACTGCCCACTCGCTACCCGCACACGCACATCGGATGCGCGCACCGACGGTCGCAATTTTTGCGCCATGAAGCCGAGTGCGTGTAATCAAGTACGCGTTCGACACCTTTTAGGTTGCGCCTCGATACAACGCTTGCAGCGGGCGCGATCTTTCCGAAAGGCTCGAAACGTGCGGTACCAGTTCCAACGGGCATAACCGACATCAATGATTTGATGCTGACTGCAACGAAGCGTTGGTCGTCGCTGACTTCGAGCTAGAGCTGACAGCGCGAACAAAACACCGTCGCCCGGCCGCCATGCCGCATCAGCTTGATCCGTGTGCCGCAGATTCGGCATGACTGCCCATCGCGCCCATACACAAAATACTCGAGCTGAAAATAACCGGGCTCCCCCGCCGCGTTGACGAAATCTCGCAGCGTCGAACCGCCCGCTGCAATGGCCTCGTTCAACACCGTTTTCACCTCCACAACCAGTCGTCTGTAACGAGCTAACGAAACGCGATTGGCCGCACGGTCAGGATGAATGCCCGCGCGAAACAGTGATTCATTTGCGTAGATGTTTCCCACGCCAACCACCAGCGTGTTGTCCATTAATGCCTGCTTGATGGCACCCGTGCGCCGCCGTGTTTGTTCGTATAAATACTCGCCGGTCAACGCGTCAGTCAACGGCTCAGGCCCCAAGTGCGCGAGCAGCGGTTGCTCGGCGTCGAGCCCCAAAAAATGATGCATTGAGCCAAAGCGACGCGGGTCGTTGTAGCGCAGCACCACTGATTCCTTGCGCCCCGTCAGCACGAAATCCACATGATCGTGAGACTTGTACGCGGGCGGTGAATCGGCGGCATGCACCACAAAACTTCCGGTCATACCCAGATGCGCGAGTAGCGTGCTTTTCCCGTAGCCCGCCAGTCGAAACAATAAGTATTTGCTGCGACGTTCAACTGCGACAATTTTGCGGCCACGTAGCTGCGTTTCAAAGTCCGCAGCGATGGGCCAGCGCAGTCGCCGATCACGTACGATCACATCGGCCACGGTCGCATCAATCAAGCGCGATTCCAAGCCGCGACGAACGGTCTCTACTTCAGGTAATTCAGGCATCGAGCAAGTGTAGGCGGCGGCGCACAACGCAGGTCGGATTCACGGTGTATGCTCAGGATCATGAAGTATCCTGCAATCGTTATTGCCTCTTTGGCGTTGGGCTTGAGTCCGCCGGTTTTTGCGCAGAACGCGTCGCGCGCGCCGATCAATGATCGCGCGGTGGTGCTCGGCATCCTAGCCGCAGAATTTTCGTTGCAAAACGGTGATCTCGCGACTGCGGCAAGCACCTATTTTGAGGTGGCTAAACGGAGTCTTGACGCGAAGGTCGCCGAGCGCGCAGTAGAGCTGTTGATGCGCAGTCGTCGACTGGATGACGCAAAAGAAATCGCGTCGTTGTGGCAAGACGCTGACGCAACGCTTGCGCGTCCGCATCAAGTCGCGCTGGCGTTGGCGCTCACCAGCAATGATGAACCGCGCGCGTTGTCTGCGGTTAAGCGGATTACCGCCTTGCCCGAGGCTGCGCGCGCAGAGGCGATTGTCGATGCGGGGCGGCAGCTCGCGCAAGTCCGTGATCGCGATTTTGCAGTCAAGCTCGCCAGCGTTTTTACTGAGCAGTGGCCAACGCTTGCCGAGTCGCAGTACGCGCTGGCAGTGGCAAGCACAGGCACCAGCAATTCGCGGCTGGGTGAGGCGCTGATTGCGATTGATCGCGCGCTCGCAATCAAGCCCCACTGGCCGCAAGCCGTGGCCGTCAAATCCCGCCTGTTGCTGGCGCGCGCGGTGCTCGCCAAAACGCCAGTCGCTGAAGCGGGCGGGGACGCAGTGACGTTGTTGGAGGCGGCCATTGTGGCCAATCCTGATGCGCGCGAGTTACGCTTGTTACTGGCGCGCACCACCTTTGATCTCGAAAAATTTGTTGATTCGCGCAAACGTTTTCTTGCGTTGGCCGAGGATGGCAGGGAAGACGCTGAAGAGATGCGTCTGGCAGCCACGCTGTCGTCGTTTCAGGGTCAAGATTGGGATTTAGCCGAGCGTGAATTTTTGGAGGCACTGGCGGCCGAGCGCGGTGAACCGGCGGCAATTCTCTACTACCTCGCGCGCATTTCCGAGAACAAAAAAGAGTGGAGTGCGGCGGTCGAACGTTATCTGCAAGTGCCGCGTGGTGAACGCTACTGGGAGTCGCAGTTGCGTGTGGCCGGCGCAATGGCGCAGGATCAGCGCTTGCTGTCGGCGATCGGTCATCTGCGTGGGCTGACCCCCTCGACGCCG
>JAYVPF010000266.1:0-4083 GCA_043757535.1 Burkholderiales bacterium | reverse complement strand
ATGGGCGCCCTCAAAAAGGCCCTGGTAGAGATCGACCGTAAAGTGTTGTCCGACATGGCAGTCTTTGACATGCCTGCGTTTAACGCGCTCGTACAGCGGGTGAAGCCGGCCTAAACAGCCTCCCGCTTCAGACGCTTTCGAGCAACTCAAAAAGGGAGGCTAGCGCCTCCCTTTTTTGTTTTAGCCGCGCTTTTGTACGCCGTTGATCGTATGTTCCCTCCCCTTCAAGGGGAGGGTTAGGGTGGGGATGGTTTTGCTGCCTTGGCAGCCTTTGCGACCCACCCCATCCCCCTCCCAACCTCCCCCTTGAAGGGGGAGGGGCCTGCACCCGGAGTGTTCTGTGACCCAAGCCGCCGTAGCCACCGAAACAATAGTCGCCTCCGCAACCGCCGATTTCGCGGTTTGCGTCGACGCGTCGTCGCTCGAAAACGCCAAAGCAAAATACCTCGGCAAAACAGGCGCGGTGACTGACCTGCTCAAAGGTATGGCCGCGCTCTCGCCCGACGAGAAGAAATCGCGCGGCGCGGAGATCAATCGCATTAAAAGCGCGGTGGAAACGGCGTTAAACGCTCGTCGTGACGCACTCGCCAGTGATGCGCTTAACGCCAAGCTCGCCTCCGAAGCCATCGACGTCACGCTGCCCGGTCGCGGTCACGCGCAGGGCGGTATTCATCCGGTGATGAAAACGTGGCAGCGCGTTGAAGAAATCTTCGCCTCCATCGGATTTGATGTGGCCGACGGCCCGGAAATTGAAGCGGACTGGTTCAACTTCACGGCGCTTAACAATCCGCCGAATCATCCTGCACGTTCGATGCAGGACACGTTCTATGTGGATATGAACGGCACGGACGGCTTGCCACTTTTGCTACGTACGCATACGTCCCCAATGCAGGTGCGCTACGCCCGCATCCACGCCGCTGACGTGATGTCTCAAGGCAAACCGATCAAGGTCATCGCGCCGGGCCGCACTTATCGCGTGGACTCCGATGCCACCCATTCGCCAATGTTTCATCAGGTCGAGGGGCTGTGGATCGCAGAGGACATATCGTTTGCCGATTTGAAGGGCGTGTACACCGATTTTCTGCGTCGATTCTTCGAGACCGACGAGCTTCAAGTGCGCTTCCGCCCCAGCTATTTCCCGTTCACGGAACCGTCCGCCGAGATTGACATGAAGTTCGAAAGCGGGCCGCTCAAAGGCAAATGGCTGGAGATTTCTGGCTCCGGGCAGGTGCATCCCAGCGTGGTGAAAAACTTCGGGCTTGACCCCGAGCGCTACATCGGATTTGCGTTTGGCTCCGGGCTGGAACGGCTCACCATGCTGCGCTACGGCATTGGTGATTTGCGCTTGTTCTTTGAAGGCGATTTGCGATTTTTGAAGCAGTTTGCATAACAGCTTTTCTTTGACGCCCCTATTTTACGGGGGCTACCGTTAAAAATTGACATAAATCGACTTTAGGCTATTAAAGCGCCTAGCCCCCATGTAGTGGTGCTTTGGTGAAAAAGTTGATACACCGAGACGATCATGCAATTCTCCGAATCCTGGCTCCGCAGTTTCTGTAATCCGTCGATGACCACTGACGAACTCGCCCATGCGCTCACGATGGCTGGGCTGGAGGTGGAAGCGGTGACGCCTGCCGCGCCGCCGTTCACCGGCATCGTCGTCGGCGAGATCGTCACGCGCGAGAAGCATCCGAACGCAGATCGCCTGTCGCTCTGCACGGTAAACGTCGGATCGCATGCGGAAGCTCCACTACAAATCGTCTGCGGCGCGCCGAATGCTCGCGTCGGAATCCGCGTTCCCGTCGCGCTGGTCGGCGCGGCGCTGCCACCGGGTGAAGATGGCAAACCGTTCTTGATCAAGCAGGCCAAGATGCGCAGCGTCGAGTCGAACGGCATGCTGTGCAGCGCTCGCGAACTGGGGATTTCTGAGTCGCACGAAGGCCTGCTCGAACTCGCCGCCGACGCGCCCATTGGCTCGGACATTCGCGAATATCTCTCGCTCAACGACAGCAAATTCCTGATCAAACTGACCCCGAACAAGGCCGATTGCCTGAGCGTTTATGGCGTCGCTCGCGAGGTGCACGCCATCACGGGTGCGCCGCTGGCAGCCGAGCCCACTGGTACGGTCAAGCCTACGCTCACCGAAGTGCTACCGGTCAAAGTGCTGGCTCCCGACCTCTGCGGTCGTTTCGCCGGTCGCGTCATTCGCGGCGTCAACGCGAAGGCGTCCACGCCCGCATGGATGCGCGAACGCCTCGAAAAGTCTGGACAGCGCTCGATCACCGCGTTGGTCGACATTTCGAACTACGTGATGCTTGAAGCGGGCCGTCCGACCCACGTTTTCGACTTAGATAAAGTTCACGGAGGCCTAGAAGTTCGTTGGGGCAAAAAGGGCGAATCGCTCAAGCTACTCAACGGCAACACGGTTGAGCTGGACGAAAAAGTCGGCGTTATCTCTGACGCGCAAGCCGTCGAATCACTCGCTGGCATCATGGGCGGCAACAGCACCGCCGTTTCGCTCGATACGCAAAACGTCTACGTCGAAGCCGCGTTCTGGCATCCGATCGCCATTCAGGGCCGCGCACGTCGCTTCAACTTCTCGACCGATGCTGGCCACCGCTTCGAGCGGGGCGTCGACTGGGAAACGATTCCCGCGCATCTGGATCGCATCAGCGCTTTGATCCTCGAAATCTGCGGCGGCGAAGCCGGGCCGATTGACGATCAGATTATCAACTTGCCAAGCCGCAAGCCCGTCAACATGCGCATCGCGCGTGCACAAAAAGTCATCGGCGTAGCCGTCGCAGCCGACGAAATGGCCAGCATCTTCACGCGCCTGGGCCTGACCCACACGCGCACCAGTGACGCTTTTATCGTCACGCCGCCGAGCTACCGCTTCGACATCGAAATCGAAGAAGATCTGATCGAGGAAATCGCTCGCATCTACGGCTTCAACAACATCCCAGCGCTGCCGCCCATCGCGCGCGCTGCCATGCGCGCCCAGCCGGAAGGCACGCGCTCCCTGCACGAACTGCGCGCCGCCGTCGCTGCCTGCGACTACTTCGAAACGATCAACTACAGCTTCGTAGACATTGCGTGGGAACACGAGCTGCTCGGCAATGCCGACCCGATCAATCTGCTGAACCCCATCGCCAGCCAGATGGCCGTGATGCGCTCGTCGCTCGTTCCGGGCTTGCTCGCCATCGTTCAATACAACGTCAGTCACAAAGCCGACCGCGTTCGCGTGTTTGAGCTCGGCAAGGTATTCAAACGCGATCCCAGCGTGACCGACGGGCCGCTCGCAGTCGCGGGCATCATGCAGCCGCTCAAGCTCGCTGGCGTGGCTTACGGTGGCGCGGTCGCGGAACAATGGGCGAGCCAGAAACGAACGACGGATTTTTACGACGTGAAAGCGGATTTAGCGGCAGTGCTGCCCGACGGCGCGCATTTCGTCGCCGCCGAGCACGCGCTCTTGCACCCGGGTCGCGCCGCAAAGATTGAGCTGAATCACGTCACCATCGGCTGGATCGGCGAATTACACCCCAGACACTTGCCGCGATTTGAACTGACCTCAGCACCGGTCGTGTTCGAGGTAGAAGTCGCACCGCTACAACAACGCCGCCTCACGGTGCACACACCAGTTTCCAAACAACCGCTCGTCCGCCGCGATTTCGCGCTCGTCGTTGCCAATTCAATAAATTCTGACGTGCTGGTCGACAGCCTCATGGCGGGTGCACCAGCCTTCGTGCGAAGTGTTGACGTATTTGATGTTTACCGCGGTGCAGCACTTCCTGAAGGTAAAAAAAGCGTTGCAATTCGGGTACTTATGCAAGATACTGAACGTACGTTGGCAGATACAGAGATTGAGGGTGCGTGCCAACAAATGCTTACCAAAGCGCAAGAACAACACGGCGCGACACTGCGCGCGTAACTATTATTTAGCAGCGGCACGATGCCTGAATCGGTCACAAAAGCGGAGCTAGCAGACGTCTTGTTTGAGCGATTGGGCTTGAACAAGCGCGAAGCCAAAGACATGGTCGACTACTTCTTTGAGGAAGTACGCGAGGCTTTAGAGCGCGGCGAAGA
>JAYVPF010000265.1:0-4108 GCA_043757535.1 Burkholderiales bacterium | reverse complement strand
GGGGATGAATACCCTCAAGATGGACGGCATGGAAAAAATCCTGATGGGCCTGACCGATCTCAAACAAGTTCGCGCCGTCTGCATCAAATAAACGTGGTCACTGTCGACGAGCTGTTCAAACGGCTGGAGCAGCTAAATGCTGTCGGCGCGGCGTTGTCGCAAGAGCGCGACATCAACGCGCTGCTCGACAAGATATTGCATGCCGCCAAGCACATTACCAATGCCGACGGCGGCACGCTATACCGCATTACCGACGGGGACAAGCTGAATTTTGAAATACTGCTGAACGACACGCTGAACATCAACCTCGGCGGCATCTCTGGCAATCCGATTACCTTTTATCCGATCAAACTTTACGACGACGATGCCAAGCCCAACCGGAACATGGTCGCGGCCTACGCAGCGCTAACCGGCGACACGGTCAATATCGCGGACGCCTATACTGCCGAAGGTTTCGACTTCACCGGCACCCGTGCCTTCGACAAGAAAACCGGCTATCGCTCCACCTCGTTCCTCACCATCCCGATGCGGGATCACGAAAACGAAATCATCGGTGTACTGCAATTACTCAATCGCAAGGACCCGAATACCGGAGCGGTGACGACATTCTCTGACGCCGACCAGCGGTTGGCTGAAAGTCTCGCATCGCAGGCGGCGATTGCGCTGACCAATCGCAATCTGATTTTGCAGCTGGAGCAACTATTCGAGTCGTTCATCAACGTGATGAACACGGCGATTGACGAAAAATCGCCTTACACCGGCGGCCATTGTCAGCGCGTGCCAAGCCTGACCATGATGCTGGCCGAAGCGGTCAACAACACTGATGAAGGTCCGCTCAAAGATTTCACCATGACCGACCGCGACCGCTACGAGCTGAAGATCGCGGGTTTGTTGCATGACTGTGGCAAGGTCACCACGCCAGTGCACGTGGTTGACAAAGCGACCAAGCTTGAAACTATTTTCGATCGCGTTCACCTGCTCGATACGCGCTTTGAGGTATTGAAGCGTGACCTGGAAATCGCATGCCTGAAAGGTGATTTGTCGCCTGCCGATGCCCACGCGCGCGCCGCTGGCCTTGAAGATGACCGCGCTTTCCTGCGCCGCACCAACGTCGGCGGCGAGTTCATGAAGGAAGACGACATCGCGCGCGTCAAGCGCATTGCAATGCTGCGCTGGCGTGATGTGTCTGGTGCCGACGTCCCTTTCCTTACCGAAGAGGAAGTCAAGAACCTGACCATTCGCGCCGGCACCTTGACCGGCGACGAGCGCGAGATCATCAACAACCACATCGTCGCGACGATCAAAATGCTCGAGGCCATGCCGTGGCCCAAGCATTTGAAAAATGTACCAGAGTATGCGGGGGGCCACCACGAGCGAATGGATGGAAAAGGTTATCCCAAGGGTCTGAAGCGCGATGACATGAGCGTGCAGGCGCGCGTCATGGGTATCGCCGACATATTTGAAGCGCTCACTGCGCGTGACCGGCCCTACAAAAAAGGCAAGACCCTCACCGAATCACTGGAGATCCTCGGCAAGTTCAAGCTCAACGGTCACGTCGATCCAGACTTGTTCGATGTTTTCATCAAAGAGAAGGTGTATCTCAAGTACGCCGAGCAGTTCATGAATCCGGAGCAGATCGATGACGTCGATCTGTCGAAGATTCCTGGTGTCGTGGTCTCCTTATAGACGCTGCGCCGCCAATGCGCTGGCCATACGCTGCCCTAAGCTTTCTCCAGCTTGACGCTTAGCTCGGAACCACCGAGCCGAATTGCGCGATGAATCAATTCGTCGCGGCGGAATGCATGAACCTGCACCACCGCACCAAGCGGCTTGCGCCCCAGATTCTTGTCGAGCGAATCAGCGCTTACCTTGATGCCGTCAACGGCCACCACGACATCGCCCGCAGACAGCCCTCCCGCCTGCGCACCACCGCCATCGAGCACGTGGGCCAGGCGCAGGCCGTCAGGCGCAGTCGCCGTGCGCGCTCCGAGTGATGGCACCCTGCCTGCGTCGACAGTTAGTTTGAAGCCGGCTGCGCCGAGCAATACGGCAAGCGGCAAGTCGTGTGTGCCATGCACGGCAGCACGGAAAAATGCGGCCAGCTTAGGCTTTAGCGCGGCGCCCCCGATCGCGTAGACCGCCTGCTCAATCCCGACTTCGGGTACACCGAGATTGCGCGCGCCATGGTCGCGCCACAACAGGCGCATCACGTCGTCGAGTGACTTGGCGCCACGTGTCTCCTGGCGCAACAGCAGATCGAGGCACAACGCCACCAATGTGCCTTTCGCGTAATAGCTGACGATGGCGTTGGGTGCATTCTCGTCTTGCCGGTAAAACTTGACCCATGCGTCAAAGCTCGATTCTGCTACTGATTGCTTCAGGCGCCCTGACCCGCGCAGCACATTGCGGATGGTGCGTGCGAGCGTGTCGAGATATTCCGTTAGCGTGATCAGGCCTGCGCGCAGCAGCATCAAATCATCGTAGTACGAAGTGATGCCTTCAAACGCCCACAACAGGCGCGTGTAATTTTCCTGACGAAGATCATACGGAGTGAAAGCTGCCGGGCGGATGCGCTTGACGTTCCATGCATGAAAATATTCGTGGCTGCACAGGCCGAGGAAGGTGCGATACCCCTCGGTGGTCGCCTGCATGCCCGCGTGGGGTAAGTCATTACGCGAGCAAATGAGCGCGGTCGAGGCCCGATGTTCGAGCCCGCCATACCCATCACCCACTGCCAGTACCAGAAACAGATAGCGGTTGAAGGGCGCTTCATGCCGCTTGCTTGGCGACCCGGCACGCGCACCGTGAAACAACCCGATCTGCGCTTCGCATACTCGCTTCAGATCGGCAGTCAGCCGCGTGGTATCGCAGTCGTGGCGGCCCGTAATCACCACCTGGTGCGGGACTCCGCAAGCGGAAAACCCGGCCAGCGTAAAGCTGCCCATCTCGACCGGGTGGTCGATTAGCTCGTCGTAGCTGTCAGCCTGATAGCGGCCAAACGCCTGAGGCCGCGTCGCCGTGGCGCGCGATAACGAGGTTGCAACGCGCCACGCTGTAAACGCGCGCCCCGCTGGCCGCACGATCTCGACTTCATGACGCGCCGCCTCGCACCCCTCCACATTCAAAAACACGCTGGTGCCGTTGAAGAAGCCGTGTGTTTCATCAAGATGCGCAGCGCGCACCGATAAATCCCAAGCGTAGATCTCGTACTCGATGGTCAGTGTCCCGTTGGAGGGGGCGGCCTGCCAAGTGTGCTTGTCGATTTTTGTCAACTTGACCGGGCGGCGACCGTTGCGTGCTTTTATCTGAACAATATGCCGCGCGAATTCGCGGATCATGTAGCTGCCGGGAATCCACGCCGGCAGCGAGACGCGGCAGCCAGCCGGAGCGGGATCAGTCACGGTCAGCGTGACATGAAATAGATGTGCACGCGGATTGGCAGCAACGATGCGATAGTGGATGGGAGGCGTCATGAAAGAATTGTACTGTCTCCGGAAATGGGCTGAAAACCGTTGGGGGACAAGGGTTTCAGGCTAGTTTCGCCGGGCCCGCCAGCTGACGCATGCACCGAACGCCTGACCATAAAAAACGCCGGCATGAAGCCGGCGCGGTTGCAACAAAAGCAATCGTTCAATCGATTCGCGCGTAGGCCGGCAGTGTGAGGAACTCGACAAAGTTATCGTCGAGGCACATCTCTTCAAACATCTTGGCGGCTTCGTCATATTTGCCGAGCGCCCAGCCGGCGTCCCCGAGATACTCGCGAATCTTCGGCATTTCCTGCGGCACCAGCGCCGACACCATCTCCCGCGTAATCTTGCGGCCGTCGTCGAGCTTGCCTTTCGGGCTGCGAATCCATTGCCAGATTTGCGAGCGCGAAATTTCAGCGGTGGCCGCATCCTCCATCAAATTGAAAATCGGCACGCAGCCATTCCCGCCCAGCCATGACCCAATGTACTGGATACCGACGTTAATGTTCATCCGCAATCCGGTCTCGGTGATCGGGCCTTCGGGGCCGAAGTTGAGCAGATCTTTTGCAGCTACGTTGACGTCATCGCGGCGGCGCGAAATCTGGTTCGGCGTTTTCATCACCGCGTCGAACTCGGCCTTG
>JAYVPF010000264.1:0-4118 GCA_043757535.1 Burkholderiales bacterium | reverse complement strand
CATTGGGCCGTTGAAGACGCGCTCTACGACAACACCCCGATGCGTGTTTTTGTCGGCATTGATCTGTCGCGGGAGTCGGTGCCGGATGCCACCACGCTGTTGCTGTTTCGTCGTTTGCTTGAAACCCACCAACTCACGCAGGCGGTGTTTGCTCAGATCAACGCCGGATTGACCGAGAAGGGTTTACTGCTCAAGGGCGGCAGCATGGTCGACGCCACCCTGATTGCCGCCCCCAGCTCGACGAAGGCAGGCTGCACGCTCTCGCTGGTCAATCCCGCCCGACTCAGAAGCTACGCCACGGCCATCGGCATCAGCAGCAAGAACGACCGGATCGACAGCACCTTGTGCAATTCCGGCGCGATAGGCTTCCCGCATGCGATCCCGTTCCGTACGCGGGTCTTTGCTCCGTGCGATTAGCACGCTGTACTCGTCGCGAATCGTTCGAGCCGATGCCAGCGTGAGTGATGGATACACCCCGAGACCCAGCTCCACTGCTCGACCCGCAAACTTGTACTTGAAGATCCAGCTCTTGTTGATTTTCTCCGAGGTGCCGCTGGCGACCTGTAGATAAAGGCGATGCGCGGCGCGGTAGTACCCAGGCGTAGAAATCGAGCGAATCTGAAGTTCGCGCAAATCAACGCCGGGGGCAAACGACTTCCGCGCGAGCGCTGCGCGAGTGGATAGATTGGGTTTTTCGAACACGGATTTTTGGGTTCCTGATTCGGGCAAACTTGTTGTCTCAACAGGTAGAGATTCCAACTTTATGCTGAAAATGTACCTTCGGACTACCCCACCGATGAGGCGGAACTTTGGCAAACAGCGGTAAACGGCCTCGAACATTGCGATGCTGCGGATTGCGCGGTCGCTCTGGCGTTACAGATGTCGTTGAACAATTGCGAATATCGGTGAACGCATAGCTCGCTGACTTCGTCTCCGCCAACAGAACAAGCCACCTTTCAGGTGGCTTTTTTGTATCCGCCAAAGGGTGTTCTTCCACGATGCAACGCGACTACCCCGTCTGGCTGGTTAGAGTTACTCGTCGCAGAGCAGGGCGGGAATGAAGACCACGAGGGTGGAAGGCGCGCTCATTGTTTCTTTTTAGTCGAATTTTTTTGGGGAATTAAGTAGTCGGCCTGCGCGAGCAGGCTCTCCAACTGCGCTATCGGCACGCCCGTTTTGCGCAACGTGGTAACGCCCATCACCAGCGCCAGCAGTGCGCCAGCGCGGTCTGCGGCTTCCCGCTGCGGACACCCGAGACCGACGAGGGCGGTCGTCATCAGGGCCGCGACGCGCGTCGTGTGGGCTCGCGCGAACACGACCAGTTCAGCATCACCCGGCGCGAGCTCTGCGACGGCGTTGACGAACAGGCAACCACGGTTGCCGCCCTCGATGTTGGCAATGGCCGCGAGCATTTCGTGGATCGCCAAACGAGCGTCAGGGTTGGCGGTCGCTTGCGCCGTCAGCGACGCGAATCTCTCGTCGGCGTAGAGCCGAACGGCCGCCATTAGCAACTCGTGCTTCGAGCCGAAGCAGGCGTAAAAACTGGATCGACTGAGTCCCATCGCATCGTTCAGCTCGTCGAGCGATGTCGCCGCGTAGCCGCGCGTCCAGAACACCTCCAGCGCAGCGCGCAACGCAGCGTCCACATCAAATGCTCTTGGTCGCCCAAGTGTGATTTTGGGTGGTTGTCCTACAGCGCGGGTATGCAACATAGACTATATTATGGACTGATGAGTCCTAAATGCAAGTTCAGGACATGTCGACACCTTTTTCGACCGCTGATTTCCTAATTTAGGAGCCCGTATGACTGACACCAATCGCTTTGAACTGTTCTCGTTCTGGCGCACCTCCGCAACGTATCGCGTGCGCGTTGCCTTCAACCTTAAAGGCGTGCAGCCGAAAGAGCACAACGTCAATCTCGATGCGGGTGAGCAACTGGCCGAGTCGTTTGTCAAAATTAATCCAATGGGCGCGATTCCAGCGCTGATTGACCACGGTGACGGGCAGCCAAAAACGCCGCTCACGCAGTCTCAGGCGATTCTCGAATTTCTGGATGAAACCTATCCCACGCCGCCGTTGCTGCCTGCCGATGCGCACGGGCGGGCGCGGGTGCGCTCGATTGCCGCGATGCTGGCTGCGGACACTCACCCGCTCATTACCGGGCGCATCAAAAAATACTTGACCACGGTTGGCAAGTTTGATGACGCCGCGTGGCGTGCGTGGCAAATTCACTGGTTCAGCACGGGCTTGCAAGCGCTCGAACAACGGCTTGCCAGCGAACCGGAAACCGGCACCTTCTGCCACGGCGAAACACCCACTATTGCCGACATTTGCTTAGCCAGCATCGTCGTCGTCATGCGCGTGTTCAAGATCGACGTGGACGGCATTCCCCACGTGCTGCGCATCATGGCCAATTGCGAAAAGCTTGACGCGTTCGCCAAAGCCGAACCGGGCCGTCAGGTCGGCGCGCCATCGGCGTAACCCACACTTATTCAGTTTCCCGTCCCCGCATTTAATTCACCAAGAGATACACACTATGCCCATGCTAAAAGTCGGCACCGAAGCGCAAAAACCTATCGAAATTCATTACGAAGACCACGGCGCTGGCAAGCCCGTCGTGCTCATTCACGGCTGGCCGCTTAGCGGTCGCTCGTGGGAGGCGCAGGTGCCCGCGTTGATCGCTGCCGGTCATCGCGTCGTGGCCTATGACCGTCGGGGTTTCGGCGCATCGTCGCAGCCGTGGACCGGCTATGACTACGACACCTTCACGGCCGATTTGCACTGCCTGATGACGCATCTTGACCTGAAAGACGCCACTCTGGTGGGCTTCTCAATGGGTGGCGGCGAAGTCGCGCGCTACATCAGCACTCATGGCACCGAACGCGTCGCCAAGGCCGTGTTCGCAGGCGCAGTGACGCCGTATCTGTACAAGAGCGCGGACAACCCAGAAGGCGGACTGGATGACGCCACCATCAACAGCTTCAAAGCTGGCGTCACCGGCGACCGCATGGCGTTTCTTGAAGGCTTCACCACCAATTTTTTCAGCGCTGGCGGCAAGCTCCTGGTCAGCGAGCCACAGCGTCAGTATGCGCGCGACATCGCGGCGTTTGCATCCCCCAAAGGCACGCTCGACTGCATCCACGCTTTCGCATACACCGACTTCCGCGCTGATCTCGTCAAGTGCACGGTCCCGACGCTCGTAATTCACGGTGACTCGGACGCCATCGTGCCGTTTGCAGTGAGCGGCGCGCGCACCCACAAAGCGATTCCCGGCAGCACGCTCAGCGTGATCAAGGGCGCGCCACACGGCTTCAATCTGTCGCATGCGGCAGAATTCAACAAGAGCCTGCTGGATTTCCTGGCGGCGTAAGCAATGCAGCACATGCAGAAAAAGGGGCAGCCATGATGAACGCAACCAACTTTGACGCTTTTAAGGCGGATGCCCTGGCGGCCGGTTTTGATGAAGTGCTTGAGCGCCAGTGGCCCGCCGACACGGTGCTCGGCCTTCACTCGCACGCGTTCGCTGTCGAAGCGGTGGTGACGCAGGGTGAAATGTGGTTGACCTGCGGCGACCACACGCAATACCTAACGCCGGGCGGTACGTTCAAGCTAGCGCACCACGTGCCACACAGCGAGCGCTATGGCCCGGCAGGCGCAACGTTGTGGGCGGCGCGACGACACGCGTCGTGAGGTCTGCGTTTCGACGTGTCTGGGTCTAACAGCTTTTTCCAATACTGTTCCTTGCCATTTGGGTTTCAGCGCGACACTACACTGCGACAAACAATGGTGTCTGACCCTGAGGTTTCCCGGGGCTTTACAACCCAAGCTAGGCAGACGGCGTCACAACAGAACTGTGGGAGCGGTGGTTGATTCGCACTCGCCTACTGCATTGGCAGTATTGGCCGGACATCGGGGTCAACTTACACTAATAGCACTGGAACGCGGGTTTGAATTGCGGTTTCAGCAACCTGTTCAACCCAAAAAGGTGATTTCATGAAAAGCAAAGCATTTCTGTCAAAGCTACTTCTTGGCCTGTCCGCCCTGCTGGTGGCGGCAGCGGCTACGGTCGCGTCCGCGTCTGACTGGCGCTACTACGAAACCAAACCGTACGGCTTCTC
>JAYVPF010000263.1:0-15612 GCA_043757535.1 Burkholderiales bacterium | reverse complement strand
CGTTGCTTACGGCAGGTTGCGTCATCGCGAGGTTTTCTGCGGCTCGCGTGGTGTTTCGGGTCGCCATGACCTCGTCGAAAACACGCAATAAATTGAGGTCTAGTGAGCGAAATCGAAGCATTCTGAAGGCCTATGTATCATATTTGTGAATGTAATTTATCACTAATATAAATTTGCAATATATCAGGGGTTACCCTAAATTGCTGATGTCGCCTTCTTACCCAGAGAGCGGCAATCAGCAAGAAAAGGACACACATCATGGCTACTCACTTCCCTACCTCCCACGACGGCCTGGATCGCTTTATCGACGGCGCATCCGCTGCCAAAAGCATCTTTTCTGACATCTTCTCGGCACAGCGTCTGCCGACCTACGTGCTTGGCGTCACCATCATGGCCGTGGTCACGATGACCGAGCGCGCGCTTGACGCGGCAGAAACCGGTTTCGCCCTTGAATGGGCGGTCTTGACCGTCGTTGCACTGGTGAGCTTCGGCCTGCTGGCTCGCGTGGTCATTCGCGGCACTCGCGCGACGCAAAGCTGGTTCGCTGATTACGCGAATCATGCGCGGCAAACCCGTGCCGACGTGAAGCTGTGGGCCACCGCTCGCCGTGACCCGCGCGTGATGAACGACATTCTCGCGGCGCAAGATCGCGCTGATTCGATGATTGACGAAACGCCTTCGCAAAAGGCGAGCGGTGCAGTGAAAGACGACGGTCTGGCTGCTCTCGCTCCCTGGACGCAGTTGACGCGTTACTACTAACACCCTGCTCTGCGGTGCGGACAACGCACCGACACTTCGCAACAATGGGCCTACAGCCGGTGCGTGGCATTCGGTGGTGGATCCATTTTGCCGTGCTCTGATTTCTTCGCTGGTTTGTTCCAGTATCTGACTGGTCACCAACGAAGACGTGAAGTAACGGCTTTTTCGAAAAGCCCATATTACACAGGGGTCGGTGCCGTTTTTCACGTAAAGTCGACTCTCCCGCAACGACACAGCCGCGATTAATTGGCTGGCCGAAGACGAAGCCGCGCTACGTGTGGTACTTGGCCCGACGCAATTTCGAGTTACGTTGGCCAGTTTGATTTTGAAGGCGCGCGGAGCGATGAAAGAGCGATTGAGCCAGATTCAACGCTGATCAATGAGCTGCATATTGCCATTCCAACGAAGACGGAAGTGACGGCAAAACGGGGGGGTGAGCGACTTTTCGGTCGACTTAAGGAAAAAAACCACCCCAGCCCCTGATCAGCTTCGCTTTCAGCGCAAAGCTGTTGCCGCAATCCGCGATCACGGCATCAGCGTTATCGGGTCGAGTGGACGGCCTTGACGGCGCACTTCGAAGTGCATTTTGCCACCCGCTGAATCGCCAACTTCCGCGAGCATTTGTCCGATCATAACGCGTCACCTTCCCTTCACCTGAAACTTGTCCGTGTGCCAGCCCTGCGATGAAAACGCGGTCAATCTTTACGATAGATATCGGAAGATCTCTGAGGTGCCGTAGTGACGAATATCCGGTTCCGAGATCGTCGAGCAACAAGCCAATTCCCATTTCGCCAAACGCCATCAAATTGCATGACTACATCTGGCGCGCGCAACTAGTGTCTCGCCCCTTAAATTTTGAAACATAAAAACACCGCCTTTTCGTGCCATGCGTCGTTGCAAATGCTCGCAATAGCTAGCTATTACTGTGCTTTGCGCCTAGCCTGACACGAAAATTCGGCACTTTTCTTGTTCCAAAATTTACGTGTCGAGACACTAGCTTTTGTGTTTGCTCACAGGCGGCTTCATTGACCACGCCGCGATGAACCAAAACGCTACCAGCGCGGCGCAGACATAAAACACCGCGCTGTCGCCAAATCGCTTGGCCAGCGTACCGCCCAAAATGCCACCCAGGAACAGGCCGAAGGCTTGCGTGGTGTTGTACACACCCATCGCGAAACCCTTTAAATGCGGCGGTGCGAGGCGAGAGACAAGCGACGGTTGCAACGCCTCAAGCAGGTTCAATGCGATGAAAAACAGCAGCAGGAAAATCACCAGACCGGTCAGCGCTGCACTCGCCGCGAACGGTGCAAACAGCATCGCGACAAACAGCGTCGCCACCGCCGTCAGGAATACTTCGCGAATCTTGCCGCGCCGCTCGGCTGCCAGCATCGGCGGAATCATCACCGCAAATGAGACCAGCAATACCGGCGCATACACCATCCAGTGTTGCGGCGAGGGTAGCTGGCCTTGCTGGACGAGCTGGGTCGGCACCACAATAAAAATTGCGGTCTGGCAGATAAACAATATGAAAACGCCGAGATTTAGCCGCAATAACTGTGGGTCAAACAGTACGTCACCGTGGCGCAAAGTTTCGGCCTGCTCCGGCTGCAGCGGTGCGGTCGGAACCACCCACACGACGATGATCACGCCACACATGGCGAGCACAGCGGTCAGCCAGAACAGCCCCGACAAGCCAATCCATGCCGTCAACGGCGGCGCACTGATCAAGGCAACGGCGAAGGTTAAACCGACCGCAGCACCGACCATCGCCATGGCTTTAGTGCGTACCTCGGCGCGCGTCGAATCGGCAATGAACGCCGAAGCGGCGGCGCTCACCGCGCCCGCACCTTGCAAGGCGCGACCCACGATGACGCCCACAATCGTCGTCGACATCGCCGCGACCACACTGCCGAGCATCAGAATCAACAGTCCGATGACGATGATCCGCTTGCGCCCAAAACGATCCGATGCGGCGCCAAACGGCAGCTGAAAAAGCCCCTGCGTAAAACCGTAAATGGAGATCGCCAGCGCAATCAGGTAGGACTCTTGACCACCGGGCAACTCTCGCCCGTAAATTGCAAATACCGGGAATATTGAAAACAGCCCAAACAGACGGAGGGCAACAATGCTGGCGAGCCAGCCACTCGCGCGTCGCTCGAGCGGCGTCAAACTGGAGGGGGAAGACAAAGTCGAAAAGCGGTAGTGAAGCTGCGCAACGGGTCGCGCAAAGCCGTAAGGATAGCGTGTTGGTCAGTCGGGCATCCGGTGCTTGGCGTACAAGCGGCGAAAGCACGTGACGTCCAGTTTGAAGCGCGGCAGAAGTGCTAACAGCTCTAACGTGAAACGACCATTGCATCGGGGCTAGTTGCTATTTTTGCCTTATGTCGAGTTTTGCCATAAACAGGATATAGCCCCCGTAAAATATAACGTTCAGCAGGAAGTTGTTGGCAGTAGTGACGCCGCGAGGTCTAATTGTTCGCGGCCGCTTCAGGAATCAGCCCTGATGCATTGATCACTGCAGGTAAAAAAATGGCTCGGTGCGTTCAAGACGCTACCGAGCCAAATACTGCGAGTACCCGTCCGGGGAGAGAACGAGTACCTGTACGAATGATGCACCGCAAACGCCTTTCGATCTGTGCGGAAACGCACATTGCGCGATCCCGTGTGAATAACGGGCACCTCTAATAATTCGTTTTTGCGGATGCAGTGGTAGCAGCCCGGAGCGCAGCAACCAGAGCGTACGCCCTGGTACGTGAGCTCATTTGCCAAAAGCGAGCGCTGCGCGACAACGCAATGCGCCCCACAAATGAATTATTAGAGGTGCCCTTTAGTACATGCGAAACCAGCGTTGCCACCAGCCCACTGGTGCGGGCGCGGGCTGTCGATTTACCCAATCGATCAATGCATCGAGCGCTGGGCGCGTGACTGCGGGTTTGGCGTTGTCATCGTTGATGAGCGCAACGACAGTGCAAAGCTCGTTGTCCGCGTTGTAGACATAGCCCGCGATGGCCGCCACATTACGCAGCGATCCGGTTTTGATGCGTGCGCGCCCGGCGGCTGGACTCTCTTTCAGGCGATTTCGCATGCTGCCATCGACACCGACAATCGGCAGACTAGCCATGAATTCAGCGGCTAAATTGCTGCGACTCATGATTCGCAGCACGTCCGACAAAAGCCGCGGCGTGACCCGTTCTGTGCGCGACAGACCCGAGCCATTGTCGAGTACGAGACCGGTGTCGCTAACGCCCTTTTCGCGTAACCACGCGCGCACCATGTGTTCGGAACCCGCGGCAGTGTTGGCCGAAGAATCTCCGGAATTATTCAATGCGCCCAGCGTGAGATAAATGCTGCGCGTCAGAGGATTGTCGGAGGTCTTGTTGACGATGCGCACGGACTCGGGCAGCGCGCGTGCGCGGTGTTCCGCCAATAACTTTCCTGAATCCAGCGCGCTGCCTTCGCGCACGACGCCGACAAAGAGCCCACCCAAGTCGCGCCATAGCGAACGAAACAATCGGGCCTCGTAATCCGTGCGATCCAGCACATTAATTTCGGTCGTAGTCACGCAATTTTTCGGGTACTGGCCCTGCAATGTGATGCGCACAGCACCCTCGGCTAACCGGGTGACGACCGGCGGCTTCCAGCTATCGTCCCAATCTTTGCACTGCCCGTCAATTGGCGTCAACGCAGAGGCGAGCGTTACGCCGTCCAGTGTCGTGTTGGCGCGCACTTGAATGTCCAGTGCCGTTGAATCAATCGTCAGCTCAAGCAAATGATGGTTGAGCGAAATCGCATCAGGAATGACGTTGTATTGAAACTCCGGCGACTCATCAAATGGTGGCACGCCGATGTCCATGCGTGGTGGCGAAAAAAAGCTGCGATCCAACAAAAAATCGCCTGCGATTTCTTTAATACCAAGCTGCCGCAACGTGAACAACATGCTGCGAAATACGTCAGTATTTAAGTCCGTATCGCCCAACCCGCGCAGCACCAGATCGCCCTGCAAAACACCGTTGGCAACGACCCCCGCGCTACGCAGCTCGCTGCGGCCACGGTGGGTCGCACCGAGGCGCTCCAACGCCACGGCGGAGGTTACAAGCTTCATAGTTGATGCAGGCTGAAAACTGCGCGCGGCCTGATGGGAGATCACCCTGCGCTGATCCGAAACGCGCTCCACCACAACGCCGATAGCACTCTCAGGCAGCCCCGCGGCCTGCAGCGCGGCCCGGACGGGCTCCGGCAACTGGGCGGCGGCGCGCGTGCTGAACAGCGCGATGGCAAACGCAGCGGCTACTAGCCCGGAGCGCAAGGCTGTTACAGGGTAGGGCACCGGTTGGGGATGCTTCAAGACGACCATGAATTCATGAGTGCTGCGACCTACGCAAGTGCAAAAAAGTACGGAGACCGAAGTCCCCGTTAGCTCGGTTTTTCAAGCCGCGTTACTTGAACAAATAGGTCAAGCCCAAGTTGTAAGAGCGGCCGCGCGGATCGGCGATGCGCGGCTCCCACGAGCTTCCAGCACCGGTGTCTGAGTCATAGGTCGCGCTGAACGGTGGATTGGTGTTCAACAGGTTTTTAACGCCTGCGGTCACACTCAAATTTTTCACGCCCGTAAAAGTGACGAACAGGTCATATAGTACGTAGGGCTTGACATTGACGCTTAAGTTCGGCGGAATAACGTCGCCATTTTCAACGCCTGGCAACACCGCATCTTTGTATCCCGCGCTGTAGCGCTGCGTGACCGTGCTAGCCCAAGGGCCCTGTGCGTAGTTGATTGCGAGCAGGTGCTTCCAGCGGATGGCTAATTCGCCACCGCGGGTAAAGCGACCGATTTCGCCTTCGCCAAATGGCGCGGTCGAGAGCAGACGTGACTTACGCTCGATCAGGTACGTGCCGTCCAACGACGCCGTCAATCGACCTGCGCCGATCGGCATCGTGTGCCGTGCGCCAAGGTCAATGCCGCGCGTCACGGTGTCGCCAGCGTTGACCCAACGGGTATCGATGACGGCAAGCACGCCGGCCGCGTCGCGAAGGAACACTTGCGGGAACAGCGCCGAGTTTTTGATCAGCGTCGATATGCCCAGCGATTGAATTGTCCCCTTGCGACGAATATCCCAGTAGTCGGCATTCGCGCTGAACGACGCGGTCGGCGCAAACACGATACCCAAGGTGCCTTGCTTGGTTTTCTCAGGCTGCAGATCGGGTTTGCCACCAAACAAGGTGTCGGGTGTGATGGATTCGCAGCCCGGTTTTGTGCTGACAACCAACGAGGGGCACTTGGCGGGGTCGACCAAGTCTTTACCCGAGTAAGGCGAACGAGTGACCCCAAAAAACAATTGGCTGAAATCAGGCACCCTAAAACCGGTGTTGTAAGAGCCGCGCACCAGCACCTCCTGCACCGGGGTGAAGCGGAAGCTCACCTTCGGATTGACGGTTCCACCAAAGCCCGAGTAATTGTCATAGCGAAGCGCACCGGTGACCTCCAACGACTTGAGCACGGGCACCAACACTTCGGCGTACACGGCTTTGACGTCACGCTTAACCGCACTCAGCGTGTTGACTGAATCGAACGGCGCGTTGAACACGTTGCTTTGAACCAACAAGTCCGACGCGTTGCCATTGAACTGATACTTCTCCTGACGAAGATCAGTGCCGATCGCCATCATCACGTCCCCAGCGGGTAGCTTGAACAGCGTACCGGACGCAGACGCATCCGCCTGCGTGACCGAGTACTTGCCGCCGTAGAGCGTCGTGCCCGTCGCCGACGCCGCTGCGAGTGCGGCGAGTGCCGCTGGCGTTTGGCTCTCGCCCGCGCGCAGGAACGGATTTAAAGTGCCGCTAGCGAGCAGCGGCACGAACTTGTCGTTGAAGTAGTAACCGCCTGCCAGACGGGACTTGCCGTCGCTCGTTGCATTTGAAAACGCGGCTCGGTAATCCCAGCCAGCGAAGGAGCCTTCGATGCCCGCCAATAAACGTGCGGTATTCGATTCGGTTTCAATTTGCCGTGGGCCGCAGGGAATGCAACGCCAGCGAAATGCGATGCCCTGACCACGATTTTCCTCAATCGTAGGGAACAAGGCGGCAATCGCGTTGAACACACTGGTGTAGGCCGATCCTGTCGATGGATAGAGCAGCCTGTAGAGCGAGCTAGTCGTGGAGTTGCTGGTCGAAATCTGGTTCGGAGAGAACTCTTTTTGCGAGGTGACCTTGGCGGCAACCGCTTCGGCAAATAACGAGGTGGATTCGTTTAACTTAAACACCAGACGTGCCACGCCATTGGTGTTGGTCACTGGCTGTTGAATCACGGCTGCGCGCCCTGTGTCCCAGGCGCAGCTCCACTTCGATCCCGGTGATGCCCATAGCCGTTCGTCGTAGGCGCTCATGCCGTCAATCGAGTTGCACCCAGCCTGCCCCGGCAGATCAAGCACGTTAATTCGGTTCATTGCCTGCGTCGTCCCCGGCTGAGTCGGGCCGGTACCGTTCGCAAGCACGCCAGCGGCGTTACGCGAGCTCAGAATGTTGCGAATGCTGGAGACTGGAACAGCCGTGGCAAAGGGAGCACCACTGGTGTCAACTGACAGGCCACGATCCGGTTGGAACGTGTTCACGAATGCACGCTCACTGCCGCGCAGCTTCTCGTTTTGGCTATGCGCGAGCGAGAACATCAGGTTGTAGTTGTCGCGGTTCAAATCGCCAAAACCGGCGAGCACCGAAGCACGATAAATATTGCCGCCACCGCCCTCGGTCACATCGAGCGTGCCTTGCGCAGAAATACCCTGAAAGTCTTTGCGCAAAATGAAGTTGATGACACCACCGATCGCGTCCGTTCCGTAAATGGCGGAGGCGCCGTCCTTGAGCACTTCTATGCGCTCAATCGCAGCCATCGGAATTTGATTTAAGTCAACCACACTCCCGCTCAAGCCGTGCACCGCGAGGCGGCGACCGTTCAACAGCACGAGCGTGGCGTTAGAACCCTGACCGCGCAAATTGGCCGCCGACAGACCATTATTGCCGCGACCGGAACCGCCCGCAACGTCTGAGTTGCTGGCCAGGTTATCCATTCCGTTGCCGTTGACTGTCAGCGTGCTCAAGAACTGCTCAGCCGTCACGATCCCCTGACGATCCAGCTGTTCACGCGTGATGATCTGCACCGGCAATGCGCCCTCTGAGGCAACGCGCTTGATGTTTGAGCCGGTGATCTCCACGCGCTCGACCCTCAATGGCTCGGTGGGTGTCGTTTGGGCAAACGTGTGCGTCGCCGTGGTCGCAAATGGCGAAATTAACGATAGCGACACGCAGTACGCGAGTTTCTTAATTTTCATACGATTTCTCCTAGCTGATGATTGCTGGCAATGACGTGCTGGATTGCGTCCCAGTCCGGCGAAACGATTTTCGAGCCGTGCTGCGCGCCGTTGCCTCCCCAAGTATTATTTTTACGTGCTGGCGGACAGGAAAGTCAATTGCTGCGCAACGCTATGCACAAATTGCCTAGCCGGAGCGACAAAAAAAACGACGAAGCCGATTCTTTTGGTTACGTTTACGATAAAAACCGGCGTAGGCCGGGTTTACCCACGCTACTTGCGGACGGACGCTAGTGAAATTGACTAATCGGATGCCTTCAGACGGAAATGATTAAAACCAGCATTGATTTGAGACGCAGGCGCATAAATGTACTCGCCGCCGGTCTCTCGACGGCGTTACTCGCGCCAAGCCCGTTAGTGGCAAAAACGCACGCGGCTGCGCGGCAGCCTCGGCGAGAATTGCTGAAGCCTGCCGCGCTAAAACGTGGCGACTTGGTGGCACTATTTAATCCCAGTGGTTTCGCGGACGATGCGCTCATCCAGCGCTCAACGGTGAATCTCGAAAAACTGGGTTTTCGCGTCATGCTGTCTGCGCACATTCGCGCATCGCGAGGTAACACAGCGGGAACGGTTGGGCAGCGATTAACCGATCTGCACGCGCTGTTTGCCAATCGCGAGGTGCGTGCGCTGTGGGCCGCGCGGGGTGGTTCGGGCACAGCGCAAATCCTGCCATACATCGACTACGGATTGATCACGCGTAATCCTAAGGTCGTCATTGGCTATTCCGATCTCACCTCCCTCCTGCTCGCGCTGTATGCGAAGACGGGGCTCGCGACTTTTCATGGGCCGGTGGGCTCGTCGGGTTTCACGCCGTTTACTGTGGCGCATCTCGAAGCGACGTTGATCGAAGGACGTGCTCCTTACGTGATGACCACCGCTGAAGAGCACACAAAACGCGCGATTGATGAGCCGAATTTTGTGCAGCGCGTGCTGCGTGGCGGCAGCGCCGAGGGCACGTTGCTTGGTGGAAATCTCTCGGTGCTCACATCGCTTGTCGGCACACCCTATTTGCCCGACACCAAGAAATCTTTGTTGTTTCTCGAAGAAATCAGCGAGGCGCCGTATCGGGTGGAGCGCATGCTCACCCAGCTCGCACAAAGCGGCGTGCTCGGCAACGCATCAGCCGCGATGCTAGGGGTATTTGTCAAAGGCGAGGTCCCGGTGGGTGAAGAATCGTTGTCGCTGACACAGGCACTGGATGACCATTTCCCGGCGCGCCCGATACCCGGCGCTTATGGCCTTTCGTTCGGACACATCGCATCACAATGGGTGCTCCCGATTGGCATTCGCGCGCGGTTTGACGCGGACGCGAAATCGCTCACGTTGCTCGAGTCAGCGGTCAGTAAACGAGACTAATTTTTCGCGCTTGCGGGAGCAGTTTTACGGCGATTTTATTGTGACGTTGTCCCGGCAAACCCGAGTCAACCACCCGGCGAAGCGGGCGGTCCCCGCTTCATCGAAAACTGACGCCCGCTCAAGCATTCGCATAACTCTCGATCGGCGGACAAGTACACCTGATGTTGCGATCGCCATAAACATCATCCACTCGGCCAACGGGTGGCCAGTATTTGCTGTGGCGCAGACTTGGCAGCGGATAAGCCGCCTGCTCACGCGTGTAGGCGTGATTCCATGCCTCCACGAGCAGCACCTCGGTGGTGTGCGGAGCGTTAACAAGCGGGTTGTCATCCTTCGGATAAACGCCCATTTCCACCGCGCGTATCTCTTCGCGAATGGCGATCATGGCGTCGATGAAACGATCCAGCTCGTGTTTGCTCTCAGACTCGGTCGGCTCGATCATGAGCGTGCCCGCGACCGGGAAACTCACGGTCGGTGCGTGGAAACCGTAATCCATCAAACGTTTGGCGACATCCATGTTGCTGATGCCGCACAACTCTTTGATCGGGCGCACGTCGATGATGCATTCATGCGCAACGAAGCCGCCGTGGCCGGTGTAGAGCACTGGGAAATGGGAGCTAAGCTTCTTTGCGATGTAGTTGGCGTTGAGGATGGCGACTGCGGTCGCTTCGCGTAAACCATCGCCACCCATCATGCGAATGTAGGCATACGGAATCGGCAGGATGCTCGCCGAACCTTGCGGCGCGGCGCTCACCGGGCCGACCTTGCCGCGACCGGGAAGGAAGGGCGCAAGCTGTGACTTCACGCCAATCGGCCCGACGCCGGGTCCGCCACCGCCGTGCGGAATACAGAACGTTTTGTGCAGATTCATGTGGCTCACGTCGGCCCCGATTTCGGCTGGGTACGTCACACCAACCTGCGCATTCAGGTTCGCGCCGTCCATGTAAACCTGTCCACCATGCATGTGAACGATGGCGCAGATTTCCTTGATGCCTTCTTCGAACACGCCATGCGTTGACGGGTAAGTAATCATCAACGCGGAGAGATTGGCGGAGTGCTTCTCAGCGGCAGCTTTGAGATCGGCGACATCAACGTTGCCGTGTTCGTCGCATTGCGTCACCACGACTTCCATGCCGCACATCTGTGCGCTGGCCGGGTTGGTGCCATGTGCGCTTGAGGGAATCAGACAGATGTTGCGATGCGCTTCACCCCGACTGGCGTGATAGCCGCGAATCGCGAGCAGTCCGGCGTATTCGCCCTGCGCGCCGCTGTTCGGCTGCAGCGTCACGGCATGGAAACCGGTCACTTTGCACAGCATGTTTTCGAGATTACTGACGAGTTCGGCGTAGCCCTTCGCCTGCTCAGTCGGAGCGAACGGATGCATGTTGCCAAACTCGGGCCACGTCACAGGAATCATCTCGGTCGTCGCGTTCAGCTTCATCGTGCACGAACCGAGCGGAATCATCGTGCGGTCAAGCGCGAGATCCTTGTCGGCGAGCATGCGCAGATAGCGCAGCATTTCCGTTTCGCTGTGATGCGTGTTGAAGACGGGGTGCGTAAGGATCGGTGCGGTGCGGCGAAGCGCTGTCGGGATGGCCTGCACACCAGACGCAGCAGATTTGGGTGGAGCGCACTCAATGGTCGCAGCAATCGCGAACAATACCGCGTCCACGTCCGCGTCAGTATGCGTTTCATCGAACGTCACACCGACCGATGACCATTCGTCATAGTGCCGCAAATTCATTCCCGCGTGCCGCGCCGTGGCTGCGATTTCGCTGTGCGCGTCATGCTTGAAGGTCACAGTATCGAAAAATTCTGCTGCTGCGACGTTGATGTACATCGCCTTGAGCCCCGCCGCAAATCGCGTTGCGAGACTATGCACGCGCAGCGCAATGCGCTGCAAACCAAGCGGGCCGTGGTACACGGCGTACATCCCCGCCATCACAGCGAGCAGCACCTGTGCCGTGCAGATATTGCTGGTCGCCTTTTCGCGGCGAATGTGTTGCTCCCGTGTTTGCAGCGTGAGGCGATACGCGGGCTTGCCTTGCGCATCAATGGTCACGCCCGCGAGTCGGCCCGGCATGTTGCGCTTGTACGCGTCGCGCGTGGCCATGTAGGCAGCGTGCGGCCCGCCGTTGCCCATCGGCACACCAAAGCGCTGCGTGGTTCCAATCACGATGTCTGCGCCCCATTCGCCCGGTGCTTTGAGCAAGACGAGTGCCAGCGGGTCGGCTGCGCAGATGAACAGCGCGCCTTTGGCGTGAGCGGCGGCGGCTGACGGGGCCATGTCGTGAATCTGGCCTGTGGTCGACGGATACTGCGCGAGCACTGCGAAGTAATCGCCTTCTGCCATGAGCTTGGGTGCGAAGCCTACTTTCACTTCGATACCCAGCGGTTCGGCGCGTGTCTTGACGCATTCAATGGTTTGCGGATGACAGTCGCCCGCCACGATGATGGTGTTGCTTGTCGATTTCGCCTGCCGTTTCGCCAGCGTCATCGCTTCGGCCGCAGCAGTGCCTTCGTCCAGCAGCGATGCGTTCGAGATGTCCATGCCCGTCAAGTCACAGATCATCGTCTGATAGTTAAGCAATGCCTCCAACCGACCTTGAGAAATCTCCGGCTGGTACGGCGTGTACGCGGTATACCAGGCAGGATTTTCAAGCACATTACGCAGAATCACGCCGGGCGTCACGGTGCCGACATAGCCCTGGCCGATGAAGTTTTTGAACACCTGATTCTTGTTCGCGATTTCACGGAGTTCGGCGAGTGCCTCGACCTCAGAAAGGGCGGCTGGTAGCGCGAGCGGTTTGCTGCCAACGATGCTCGGCGGCACCACCTTCGCGAGCAAATCTTCAAGGGAGTTCGCGCCAACATGCGCGAGCATATCCATCTGCTCTTCGCGATTGGGGCCGATGTGACGGTAGAGGAAATCAGACATGAGAGTTGCCAAAATTAAAGGTAGGGTGGGCATCCCGTGCCCACCTTGTGTCGAAGCTCGCGCGATGGTGGGCACGGGGTGCCCACCCTACATGGCTCACATCGGCATTCGATACACCAGAAAGCCGCTGCGTTCAGCGACCTTGTTATAGAGCACCATCGCCGTGGCGTTGGTCTCGTGGGTTTGCCAGTACACGCGGCTTGCACCCTCGATCTTCGCTGCTGCATAGACGGCCTCAATCAACGCCCGTCCGACGCCTTTGCCACGCGCAGCATCGACCGTAAACAAGTCCTGCAAATAGCAGGTGGGGCCCGCCGACCAACACGTACGCTGATAGAGGTAGTGCGCCAGCCCAAGCATCTGCCCACCCTCAAACGCACCGAGGGCATACATCGGTTCGGCCGGATCGTGAAAGCGCGACCAAGTGAGATCGTATTGCTCAGGCGGCAGCGTGGTTTTGTAGAAGGTGAGGTAGCCCGTCCACAATACGCCCCACGCTTCGCGATCGGACGGCTCAAGTGCACGAATTAGCAAAGTCATTGTTGCCTTTGTAGGAGTGGCTCTGCCGCGACTCAACATCGAAAAAGAGAAAGTTCACAATTCACTCACCAGTCGCGGCAGAGCCGCTGCTACAAAGAATTACGCAATCATCGCTCTGTAAGCAACTTCGTCCTGCAACGCAGCAACCGCAGCGGCGTTCTCGACTTTGATTTTGAAGAACCAGCCTGCGCCTTCGGGATCAGAGTTCACGAGCGACGGATTGGCCACGATGGCCTCATTCACTTCGGTCACCTCGCCTGCTACCGGCGCCTTCACTTCGGCGGCGGCTTTGACTGATTCGATGATCGCAGCATCTTCTTTGGCGGCAAGCTTGCGACCGACTTTCGGCTGCTCAACGTAGACTAAGTCCCCCAGTTTGTCCTGCGCGAACGAGGTGATGCCGACGGTGCCAATGTCGCCGTCCATCTTGATGTATTCGTGGTCTTCGGTGTAGCGGGTGGTCATGCTGTTTCCTTCAAAAGTAAATGGGTAGGGTGGGCAGCCTCTGCCCACCCTACGGACTGCTCACCTTTTGTATCCATGCGGTGCAAACGGCATGCCAACGACCGTGACGGGTGTTGGCGCGCCACGAAGCATCGCGTTAATCTTGGCCCCCGGTGCGGCGTGCAGGGTGTCGACGTAGCCCATGATGACGGGGCCGTTCACGGTGGGACCAAAACCGCCGCTGGTAACGACGCCGACCTTATTGCCAGCGGAGTCTTGCAATTCGACCCCTTCACGGATCGGCGCGCGGCCCTCGGGTTTGAGCCCGACGCGTTTGCGTTTGACGCTCGCCGGATTGTCAAGTTGACCGAGGATCACCGATGCGCCGGGAAAGCCGCCCGCGCGCTCGCCACCGCTGCGACGGACTTTTTGCATCGCCCAGTTGAGCGAGGCTTCAACGGGCGTCGTCGTTGTGTCGAGATCGTGGCCGTACAAACACAGGCCCGCCTCAAGACGCAGCGAATCGCGCGCACCTAGACCTATGGGCTGCACGTCCGAATTAATAAGCGCTCTGGCCAATGCAACGGCGAAGTCTCTTGGGACGCTGATTTCGAAGCCATCCTCGCCGGTATATCCTGACCGAGTAACCAGAGCGACGAACTTTGCAGGGCGCCTGCTCAACGTCGAAACGGACGTGTTGCTCCACTCTCCGATCGGTTCAGGTATGAATTCCGAACTGTTGTCGTAAAAAAAATGAAATTTCAGGAACGCGCCGTTCATAAAAGTAGTTGGCACAGGTGTCTCTTGACTGACTAGCTGTGAGAGCACACCTTCCGCGCCCGGTCCCTGCAAGGCCAGCAGCGCCAGATCGTCACGCACGCGAATTTCACAACGGTTGCCGATTTTCGATTTGAGATGCGTGATGTCCTGTGCTTTGCACGCGGCGTTGACCACCAAATGCCAATAGTCGCCAGTGTTGAAGATCATCAGATCATCAAGAATGCCACCGGCGTCGTTGGTAAATAAAGCGTAGCGCTGCTTACCCGGCGCGATGCCGATCACATCAACTGGAACCAAGGTTTCCAACGCGGCCGCCGCGTCAGGCCCATGCAATTCAACCTGCCCCATATGCGACACGTCAAACAATCCGGCATGCGCACGCGTATGCAAATGCTCTTTCAAAACGCCCAGGGGATATTGCACCGGCATTTCATAGCCAGCAAAGGGCACCATGCGCGCACCGAGGCTCACATGCAAATCAAACAGCGGGGTTCTCGAGAGAGTTGCAGACGGAATTTCGGACATCAGGACGCGCTCTTTCAATAGAAGAATCCATCGTCCCGGATCTGTCCCTTGTGCCTGAGAGATTGAGCGCGGGCGCATCACGCGCCGGGCCTTGCCCCTTCGGCGGAGGCTCTCGCGGTCGCATTTGTGTGCAACTGCTGCCTCGCTCTCCAGATGGTTGACTGTGACAGTACCTGAACCTGAGCGATCTTCCGGGGATTACGCCTACGGTAGCGCGCTGGTCAATGACCAAAAACGCTTCTCCTGACACAGCCGAAAGTTTATCAGCCCTACAATCAAAGTTGATGCCCATTGCAGATAAATCAGGAGTCCATATGCAAATTTCGATGTACAGCCTATCGGTGCCCGTGCTTGATCGCACGCTCGGCAACATGCAAAATATTCTGGGCAAAGCCAGCACCTATGCCACCGAGAAGAAAATCGATGAAACCGTGCTGACCAGCATGCGCATTTTTCCGGACATGTTGCCGATGTATCGTCAGGTGCAGATTTGTGCTGACTTCGCCAAGGGCGCTGCGGCCCGGCTGGCGGGCGTAGATAACCCGAAGTACGACGACAACGAAAAAACGTTCGCCGAACTCAAAGCGCGTTGCCAGAAGACGCGGGATTTTCTCGCCACGTTCAAGCCCGAACAATTCGAAGGCAGCGAGACAAAAATTGTCACGGTTCCGATTGGCGGTGAGCCGCACGAATTCGTCGGGCTGCCCTATCTGATGGGCATGGTCTATCCGAACTTTTATTTCCACGCCGCGACCGCGTACGATTTGTTGCGCGGCGCGGGCGTGCCCATCGGAAAGCGAGACTTTGTCACCCGCTAGGGAGACGCTGAATAAATCAACGAGAAGCAGCGCGCCTCGAATTGGGATGAAGCGCGAGACGAAAAGCACAGCAATAGCGGGCTATTGCGAGCAT
>JAYVPF010000262.1:0-15759 GCA_043757535.1 Burkholderiales bacterium | reverse complement strand
GATGAAGTCGAAGGCATCGAGCGCCTGCTGCAACGCAAACAAGTGCTCAGTGCGCCAATTGCCTTGCAGGCTTTTGGCGATCTCATCGACACTGGCATGGATACGCGCGTTCTTCATCGCAGCGAGCACCTGGCCGTCGCGCTCACCGGCGACGATCGCACGCAGTATCTTCTGGCCAGTCTCGCCGACCACATCAGAGATTACGTTGGCCAGTTGCACGTTCATCTGCGTGAGAGCCTTTTGCATGTGCTGCACGTAGCGCCCCTGGCTGCGCAGGAGCATGCCACGCTGGCGCCATAGTGAGTGAACTGAGCGAGCGCAGGACGCACACCTGATCGGCAGGACGAAACGCGCCGTTGAGCAGCCCGTAGCTCATGAGTTGTTGCAACCACTGGCAGTCCAGTACATCGGACTTGCGCCCGGAGACATTCTTGACATGGCGCGCGTTGACCAGGCGCACCGTGAAGCCGCGAGATTCAAGCAGCTCAAACAGCGGGATCAAGTCACACCCCGGTGGACTCCATTGCCACCGTGTCTACAGCACAGGCATCAAGCCAATCCGCTAGGGCGTGCAGATCGACCGTGAAGCTGGCAAATTCACGCACCGATTGCTCGTCGCGATCAGGCGGCACCGCCACAAAGTGCGAGGCGCTACCGATGTCGATACCCGCAGCGTTGGGGTGGGTGATGCTGAGTGCCGCTCGGGACTTGTGCGCTTTGACATGAAGATCGGGATTGCGTTGTTTCATGACTTGCTCCATCATTTGAGGTTGGAATGTGGCACCGCATCGGGTACGTCGTCATGCTCTCTCTCAAACGGGATATCGAACCCGCGACTCTCTCAAGCCGCTGACTCGATTCACCAATGTCGATGACGTCTCCCAGGACCACGCTAACCCACGGGCAATACGCACCATTGCTACATCGGTCTTTTGCGGCACCGCATTCCACTTTGCCACAACCAGACCACCCCGTGTTTCTTCGGCACGATTTGCGGCTCCAGGCCGATTACTACGCTAACCCTTCCATCGAGCGGACGGGCTAAAAGCCGCTTCGCGCCTTTTAGCCCGCCCCTTATGTCAAACGTTAGGTTCCAACAATACGGCCAGCGATGCTCGTTGCGAATATGAATCCGTATCTTGTTGCTGGCGCGATCCTCGCATTCGTCGTCGGGCTAGTTCACTCCGTTCTTGGAGAGCGTCTCATCTTCCGGCGGCTTCGTGTCGGCCATGTCGTTCCAACAAGCGGCGGAACAGTGCTATGCGAGGGTCACGTGCGCATCCTGTGGGCAAGCTGGCACGTCCTTACCGTGTTCGGTTGGTGCATCGCATCCATCTTGCTGTGGCTGGCATTTCCGGGGGCGCTCGGCAGCCAGCCAGCTTTTGTCGAGCGAGCTATCGTCATCTCAATGTCGTGCAGCGCAGTGCTCGTCTTCGTCGGCACGAGGGGCAAGCATCCGGGTTGGGTCGGTCTACTCGGCGTGGCTGGTCTCACATGGCTCGGCTCTCGCATATAGGCTTAGGCTTGGCACCTAACCGCTCCATTGAGCGGACGTTAAGCGTCACATACACCTGCACCAGGAGCATTCATGCCAGCTGTTCGCACTCACAGAGCTCTTTTGATTGCGATGTTAGTGGGATTTGTGGCGCACTTCGCTGCTGCGCACGCACAGGCGCCACCGCAGACTGTCTCCATATTTATCGTGCGGCATGCCGAGACAGATGGATCGCAACCGACGATTCCGTTGAGTGCGGTGGGTCGTCAACGCGCTGAGTTGCTCGCTCCAACACTAAGTAGCGTTACTTTCACGCATCTTTTCGCGACCCACACGACCCGCGCGCGACAGATGCTTGAAACTATCGCCGCTAAGCAAGGCCTCCAAATCGTTCAGCTACCTGTGCCGGGTTCAGTCCGTGATGGACAACCCGTTACCGACCAAACCTCACGAAGAGCCCCCATAGAACCTGTAGCCGCAGCTTTGCTGAAGCTTCCGCCCGGAAGCGTCGCCCTCGCAGCGTTGAACAGCGAAAACATCTACGCAATTCTCAACCTTGTCGGCGTACCAGTAGCGGAACCGGGTAAACCATGCGTGCCTGGCCGCATGTGTGTACCGTGCCTAGACAACAAGTGTTTTCCGCCGGAGTTCGACCGTATGTGGCATGTCGTTCTCGAGCCTGGACGCGCGACACCGCTCGCTTTCGTAGAGTTGCGGTACGGCGTGGGTTGGCGGGCGTCTGAGCGGTGAACGTAAAACCCTTGGCGCGCAAAGTGCCGCTTAACCATGCGTTGCAACCGACCGCCTTCGGCGGCAGCTGAACGCAAACGCTAGGCCGCACCGGCTAACGACCCAGTGTTCTCTTCCTCAACCACGAAAGGAAACGCAATGCGCAACTCCGGTAAAGCTCCAACTATGGCCGTTTGGGTGATATCCCTCGTCCTATTCTTTGTCGCGCTTGCAGCTCACTTTGGCCTTGTCAAAATTCCAGAACCATTTGCAACCTGGCCCTGGATTCTCGGCTTCGGTTTGTTGCTGATCGCATGCCGCGTTCGAGGTCTATAGCCCACGCCCGGATGCGGATTACCCATTCAGCCCGTACCCACTCGAACGGTGTTTTCAGTGAAACGCGTGGCGTTCTCCGAAACGCTTGGTGCGCAGAGATAGCGAACCGTCCTCGTCACCACCCAGGCTTGTCGAACCTCATAGAGGCGCATCACTTGGCGGTGCATGCGCACGTCCTTTGAAAAGTCAGCCTCACGTAACTGGCTGTTGCCAATCCAACATGCGGCCCAACCCTTCCATCGAGGGGACGTCCACAAGCGGGCTTCGCTCACCGGCGGTCGCGTCTCATGGCGAACGTGAGGCGGATTCCCCAGACTCTACGAACTTGGAGACGAACATGGCTTCAGACTAAGGTTGAGGGCTCGGCTTCGTACTTTCCTTACATCGAAAAGACCTACGGAGCGCCTATGGCGCATTGGCTTACGCTTCTTGACTTTGTGAAGGACAAGAAGCACATGGAACAGCTCGCATTCCTCAAATCCGAGCGTAAGATTGGTCACGGCCACGCCAACGTGATCGTTGCCTACTGTCGGGCGCAGCATGAGCCGTAACGATTCATTTAAGGTGAACCCGCTTCGCGGGTGGACTGAATTCAGGCGTTGGGCCGCACCCGCAGTCTTGTCTGTCACGACGACGATCCTCGCCATTGCTGCGGCCATGTCCCTCACCTACAAGCACAATCAAGCCTCCACTTACGGTTAAACATGAAATCTTCACCCGCCGCAGGCAGGCGATTGTCGTTCCAGGCAAGGCTAGAGGACTGGGCCGAAGGAATGGACTATTGGGCAGTCCCCGTACCCACGCACATCACCAAGGCTTTGGAGACAAAAGGCCCGGTGCTGGTCACGGCGCAAGTGAATGAATCGAAGCCCTTTCAGGTCAGCGTCTTTCCAGTCGGGGGTGGCCAGCACCACATTCGCATCAAGGCAAAGGTTCGTCAGGCGACGAATACGAAGACCGGCGATCATATTCAAGTGCGATTCACCGTCCTTGATCGGGCAGATGTGGAGATCCCCAAGGACTTGATGAGCGCGCTTGCAGCCGAAAGTATGACCGCAGCGTTCAGATCAACGCCGCCTGGCAAACAGAATTTCATCAATCGCAGAATCGACGATGCGGTCAGGCCGGAAACCCGTGCAAAGAGAATCCAGGAGGCCGTCGCCGCCGCGCATCAAAGCAGATAAGGCGCGTAGGGTGGGCAGCCTCTGCCCACCAAGCGTTGGCAAACGAACCGACGCTCTTATTGGCGGTGATGGTGGGCACGGGGTGCCCACCCTAAGACTTGCGAAGACACATGTATTCAATGCGCCAGAATTTTCGGATCGTACGCAGTTTCGCTCGGCGTTTGAAGCCTTGTTCCATGCCGGACGCGTGCAGCTCGATTCGGCTGGATGGGTTCATTTCGAAGGCACGTTGATCGTACAGGCGGACGAAGCCGCGTTTCTGCTTCCGGCTGATACCCGCGCGGCAGTGCTGCGTGCGGCGCAGTTGCGCGCTCAGCCGTCGGCCGCAAGTGCTTAAAATCGATGTTTCGCTCATTTAAAGCTGCGTATGCAGCGAACTTCGATATGGCTGGCCGCACGCTCTACGACAAACTCTTCGATTCTCATGTGGTTCACACGGAGAGTGACGGCACGGCGCTGCTCTACATAGACCGCCATCTGGTGCATGAAGTCACTAGCCCGCAGGCGTTTGAAGGGCTGAAACTGGCGGGGCGCAAGCCATGGCGACAACAGTCGATGGTTGCGATGCCCGATCACAACACGCCAACCACGCCCGGATTCACCACGATTCTCGACCCTGTGTCGCGTACTCAGGTTGAGACGCTGGATGCCAACGCGAAGGAACTGGGGCTGACGTACTACCGTATCGGGGACGTTCGCCGTGGCATCGTTCACGTGGTTGGCCCCGAGCAGGGCGCAACGTTGCCCGGTATGACCGTTGTTTGCGGCGATTCGCACACGTCGACGCATGGCGCATTCGCTGCGCTCGCGTTCGGTATCGGCACCAGTGAAGTCGAGCACGTCATGGCGACTCAGTGCCTGCCGCAGAAGAAATCGAAGTCGATGCTGGTGCGTTGTGATGGTCGTCTGCCGACGGGCGTTACTGCGAAAGATCTGGTGCTCGCAATCATCGGTGTGATCGGCACGGCCGGTGGTACCGGGTACGCGCTCGAATTCGGTGGCGAAGCTGTGCGCTCGCTGTCGATGGAAGGTCGCATGAGCATGTGCAACATGGCCATTGAGGCCGGTGCGCGCGCGGGCATGGTTGCTTACGACGCGGTGACTGAGGCTTACGTGAAAGGTCGGCCGTTCTCGCCGAATACGCCTGAATTGTGGGAAGCCGCAACGAAACATTGGCGCACGCTGGTGAGCGACGCTGAGGCCGTGTTTGATCGCACGGTAGTGATCGACGCTAGCGCGCTGATTCCGCAAGTGACGTGGGGAACATCGCCGGAAATGGTGGTGTCGATTGAAGGTCGAGTGCCGGATCCCGAAAAGGAAAAAGATGCCACCAAACGTGAAGGCATCGAACGGGCTCTGTTATACATGGGCCTCACGCCGAACACGCCGATTCAGGACATCAAGATCGACAAGGTGTTTATCGGCTCCTGCACCAATTCCCGCATCGAGGATTTGCGCGCTGCGGCTGCCGTAGTGAAAGGGCGTCGTCGCGCCGATAACGTGAAGCTCGCGATGGTGGTACCTGGCTCCGGCCTTGTGAAGGCCCATGCTGAGCGCGAAGGTCTAGACAAGATTTTTCTTGCGGCAGGATTTGAATGGCGGGAACCGGGGTGCTCCATGTGTCTGGCGATGAATGATGATCGGCTGGAGCCCGGCGAGCGTTGCGCCTCGACATCGAACCGAAATTTCGAAGGTCGTCAGGGTGCAGGAGGTCGTACCCATTTAGTGAGCCCTGCGATGGCGGCAGCGGCAGGCATCGCTGGTCATTTTGTAGACGTCAGCAGGATGGGATGATGGACAAGTTTGCCACACACACAGGGCTCGTGGTGCCATTGGATCGTGCCAACGTAGACACCGACGCGATCATTCCGAAACAATTTTTGAAGTCGATCAAGCGTACGGGCTACGGCCCGAACTGCTTTGACGAATGGCGTTATCTGGATGTCGGGCAACCCGGCGCGGACAATAGTCAGCGTCCGCTGAATCGAAATTTCGTGCTCAATGATCAGCGCTTTCAGGGCGCAACCATTTTGCTTGCAAGGCAGAATTTCGGTTGTGGCTCGTCGCGCGAACATGCCCCGTGGGCATTGCAGCAGTTCGGTTTCCGCGTAGTCATCGCGCCTTCTTTCGGCGATATTTTCTACAACAATTCGCTGAACAACGGCTTGCTCGTCATTCGCTTGCAGGACGTCGAGGTGGATCGCCTGTTTGCCGACTGCGCTGCGTTTCCCGGCTTCCAGCTGACAGTCGATCTCGAGGCACAGCAAGTGCGCGCGGTTGATTGCAGTTTTGCGTTTGCCTTCGACATCGCGTCCTCGCGCAAAGAGCGGCTGTCGAACGGTTGGGACGACATCAGTTTGACGCTTGGTCGCTCAGATGCGATTCGTGCGTTTGAGGCGAAACACTTTTCTGCGCAGCCCTGGCTCACTTGAAATCGGTGACGCGTGACGTGTGAAGCGTGACGTGTCGAATTGCAATGGCATGCGCGTGCTTTGTCACGCGTCCCCCGTCACTCATCTCATAACAAATGAACATCCTCATCCTCCCCGGCGACGGTATCGGTTCTGAAATTATCGTTCAGGCGACGCGCGTGCTTGACAAACTTAAAGCCGAAGGCGAGGACATTACGCTTTCACACGGCACTTTGGGCGGTGCTGCCTATGACGCGCACGGCCATCCCTATCCCGAGGCCACACAGGTATTGGCACGCAGTGCCGATGCGATATTGTTGGGCTGCGTTGGTGGCCCGGAATACGACACATTGCCACGTGCCGTGCGCCCCGAGCAGGGCCTGCTCGCGATTCGCAAAGACCTAAAGCTGTTCGCAAATCTCCGCCCGGCGATGCTCTACCCTGAGCTGGCAGCATCATCGTCGTTGAAGCCAGAGATTGTTGCTGGACTCGACCTCATGATCATCCGCGAGTTGACGGGTGACATCTACTTCGGTCAACCACGTGGCCGTCGTACCAATGCTGCGGGCGAGGACGAGGGCTATGACACGATGCACTATGCCCGCTCCGAGGTTGAGCGGATCGCACGGGTCGGTTTTGAAACTGCGATGAGGCGTAACAAAAAGCTGTGCAGCGTCGATAAGGCAAATGTGCTCGACACATCGGTCCTGTGGCGGGAAGTCGTCACCGAAATGGGCAAGACTTATCCCGAGGTACAGCTCTCGCATATGTACGTCGACAATGCCGCAATGCAATTGGTGCGCGCGCCGAAACAATTCGACGTGATCGTGACCGGCAATATCTTCGGGGACATCCTGTCTGATGAAGCTTCGATGCTGGCCGGTTCGATTGGCATGCTGCCTTCGGCATCACTTGATGCCAACAACAAGGGTTTGTACGAACCCATTCACGGTTCTGCCCCCGATATTGCGGGTCAGGACAAAGCTAATCCGATTGCGACCATCCTGTCGCTCGGGATGATGATGCGCTACACCTTTGGTCGCGCGGATCTGGCGCAACGGTTGGAAACTGCTGTTCGCAGCGTGCTTGCTGCGGGTCTGCGAACGGGTGATATTGCAACTTCGGGTGAGCGCGTTGTCGGCACCAAGGTAATGGGTGATGCGCTGATCGCCGCTTTGTAGCGAAAAATCGACAAATTTGTTGTATGACGTTGACATGGGTGAAATTGATGGGCCATGCACAACATCTGGTGCCCCCGAGCACCCCGTAACACAATATATTGGGTATTGTTCTACTTCGCAACTGCTTGGAGTGAGCGCTCGCTAGTACGTCTCCGAAGTTAAAGCTAATTCTGAGCTTGCAGCGGCAACCCCATGATGTTATTTTTCTTATAGTTTCAGAACAAAGAGGGCGGCATGCTGCGCCAAAAACCACTCGTAGTTTCGCTCGTACTGGCCGGATTGATCGCCGCCACGGATGTTGGCGCTTTGGGCTTGGGGCGTCTTAGTGTGACGTCGCCACTTGGCCAACCGCTCGTTGCTGAGGTTGATCTGACCGTCGCGCCGGGCGAGGATGTCGACTCGATTCGTGCCAATATTGCGTCACCGGCCGTCTACCGGGCAGCCAATGTTGAGTATCAGGGTGTGGTGCAAACCATCCGTGCACAAGTGCAAAGACGGGCCGACGGTCAGCCCTATTTGCGCCTGACTAGCAGCCAGTCACTGAACGATCCCTATCTCGACCTGTTACTTGAGGTGAACTCCAGTACGGGTCGACTGGTGCGGGAATACGTGTTCCTGCTGGATCCTCCGGGTGCTGCTGCGGCGCAATCGGTCGAACCGACGCAACCGTCGGTTCCTACGATGCCCCCGCGCGCTTCCCCTGCACTGCAAGCTGCCGCTGCGGCGAGGCCGAGCACATCGGTAACTGCCACGCCTTCGCCTTCCGTGACACTCCGGGCGTCCGGCGATGGCGGTGCCTACACGGTCAAATCGGGTGACACACTGTCCGGCATCGCGGGGCGCAATCTAGCCTCCGGCGTCACCATTGAGCAACTGATGATCGCCATCCAGCGCGCCAATCCGGGCGCGTTTATGGGGGGCAATATCAACCGACTGCGATCCGGTGTCACGTTGAACGTGCCGTCGGGTAGTGACGCGCAAGCGATCAGCCAGAGCAACGCTACAAGCGAAGTTCGTGCGCAAACGGCGAGCTGGCGAGGCTACGTTGCCCGAGTCGCTGACTCAGTGCCGAGCGTCTCGGCGGATCAGCCGTCGGCGCGTGCCAGCGGCAAAGTGTCCGGTGCTGTTGCCGATACCGGCAGTAACACGGGTGCCGCCGACAAACTGAAGCTCTCGCAAGGCGAACGTAGCAAACCATCATCTTCGACTGAAAGCAAGGTCGCTGCAGCGAAAGCGTTGAAGGAAGTGCAGTCGCGTACCGCTCAACTCGAAAAGATCAAGCGAGATCAAGAGCGTGTAATAACGCTCAAGAATGAGGCGCTTGCGGAAGCACAAGCCAAGGCAAAAGCAACACCTCCGCCGCCAGCGCCGGTTGCCCCAGTTGTAATAGCCAAAGTTGAACCGCCCAAAGTCGTGGCTCCGCCGCCACTGCCCGCGCCGGTTCCGCCGCCGCCACCGAGCTTGGCAGCACCGCCACCTCCCCCACCGGTTGTTGCGCCACCTCCGCCTCCTGCGCCTGCGCCTGCGCCTGCGCCTGCGCCTGCGCCTGCGCCTGCGCCTGCGCCTGCTCCCGCGCCTGCTCCCGCGCCTGCTCCCGCGCCTGTAGTAGCACCACCACCACCACCGCCGCCAGCCCCGGCACCGACGCCGGTGTCACCGCCAGCAGTTGCCAAGGCACCGACAGCAGCACCGGTAGCAGAAGCCAGCATGTTCGACGGGCTTGGCGACAATCCAATGCCCCTAGCTGCTGGCGGTTTGGGCCTACTGGCATTGTTAGGTGCCTTCCTCTGGAGCCGTGGCCGCAAGAAAAATACGTCGTCATCAGCCAATTCCAAAATGGAGGAGCCGGTCGTCAACACGATGAATCCGGATACCGTGTTCGGCACCTCCGGTCTGGGCGTGGTCAAAACCAACGATATGCCGGTGCAGAGCCAGTTCAGCCGGTCCGGCATGGGCACCATTGATTCTGGCGAGGTCGATCCGGTCGCTGAGGCCGAGGTCTACATTGCATACGGACGCGAGGCGCAAGCCGAAGAGATCCTGCGCGAAGCGTTGTTACGCGATCCGCATCGTCTTGATGTCGCCACGAAGCTCGCTGAAATCAATGCCTCACAGGGCAAACGCGACGTATTTGACAAGCTCGCCGGTGACGTCGCAGCGCTCGACCGGAACAATGAATACAAGCAAAAGCTTGCAGTCATTGCCGCTACGCATTTCCCCGGCCACCCGCTCGCTGCTGGCGCTAACCCGCCATCAACCAAAGGCGGCACGGCGGCAAGAGTAGTCGCGCCTATCGCCGTCGTGACTGCTGCTACGGCTTCCGCAGCGGCGGGGTTTGCTGCGCTTGAGACACCCACGGCAACGGGTACCAGCGCAGCGGCAGCAAAGGCTGCTGACTCGCAGCCAGCCAGCTCGCTCGATTTCGTGCTTGACGGCATGACCATCGCAAAGCCAAGCAGCCCGCCGCCGCCGGCTGTGGTGCCGACAGTGACGCCGGTGGCCGCACCCGTCGTTTCGTCGATGTCGGGTTCCCCGAATCGGAAATCGCTCGAGCAGGATTTGGCCGAGCTGGAGGCGTCGCTCAAAAAAGCCACATCGACGGGTCAAATGCCAGAAGGCGGCATGGACTTCACCGACTTCTCGACCGCTACGCCGACTAACCTTGGCACGGTTGGGCCGTCGATGCGACCTGAGATGCTTGACTTGAGTTTCGATGCGGGTCGTCCCGGTTTTGTCGATCCAACGCCTTCGATCCTTGATGGTCAATGGCATGACGCATCGACCAAGCTTGATCTCGCGCGTGCTTACGAAGAAATGGGCGACCGTGAAGGGGCTCGTGAAATCCTGCGTGAAGTGATTCATGACGGTGATGAAGCACAGCAAGCCGAAGCCAAGGCGATGCTTGCCAAGCTTGGCGGCTAATCAAGCAAACGCGTATCGATAGTCCAGTAGCAACACCCCAGCCAGCGGAGCAACCTCCGCAGCGCTGGGCGCTTGGGCTTGAGTATCGAGGGGTTGCTTACTGCGGTTGGCAACGGCAAGTGGGCCAACCCTCGGTGCAGCAAAAGCTGGAAGAAGCGCTGTCGAAAATCGCGATGACGCCGATCAGCGTGATCGCTGCGGGCCGCACCGATACTGGGGTTCACGCTTCCCTGCAAATCGTTCATTTTGAAACTGATGTCGCGCGCGATGCCATCGCGTGGGCGCGCGGCGGCAATCAGTATTTGCCGGATGACATTTCTATTCGCTGGGCGGTGCCCGTGGATGACGAATTTCATGCTCGCTTCGCGGCAACTTCGCGGCGCTACGTTTATCTGCTCGCATCGCAACCGCACCGACCGGGACTGAATCGCGGGCGGGTCGGCTGGACGCATTGGCCGCAGGAGATTTCCCGCATCGAGGCTGCATTGCCTGCGCTCTGGGGCAAACATGATTTCACGAGTTTTCGTGCATCGGAATGTCAGGCGAAATCGCCGATTAAAACTGTCTATTCTGCGACGGTCACGCAGCGCGGCAATGTGCTGCGTTTCGACTTTCACGCCGATGCTTTTTTGCATCACATGATCCGCAACATTGTTGGTGCGCTGGTCTATATCGGCAACGCACGACAGCCGAGCGACTGGCTAAAAGCGCTGATCGCGCAGAAGGATCGCACGCTCGCAGCGCCGACGTTTTCACCGGACGGGCTGTATCTCGCCGGAATTGAGTACGATCACCGCTTTGAGTTGCCCGAAGCGTTCGTCGACCCGTGTCTCTAAATTTGCCCATTCCCGCCGCGCGAACCCGCATCAAGATTTGCGGATTTCGAGAACAACGACACGTGGATTCGGCGGTTAACGCAGGTGCAGACGCACTCGGATTCAATCTGTATCCGCCCAGCATTCGGGGCATCTCGTTGGAGCTTTGCGCGGAACTCACGCGCCACGTTCCAGCCTTTGTATCTACCGTGGCGCTTTTCGTAAATCCAACGCAAAAGGACGTAGAAACGGCGTTATCCGCCGCCCGTATCGACCTGCTGCAATTTCACGGCAACGAAACTGAAAGCTTCTGCGCCAGCTTCGGTCGCCCCTATCTGAAAGCAATCGCGGTCGACGACGCGTTCGATTTATTACAATCTCGACAGCAGTACGCCTCCGCCACCGCGCTCCTCCTGGATACGCCGAGCGTCGGGCATGGCGGTAGCGGAAAGACATTTAATTGGCAGCTCATCAACACACCAAACACGGACAACACGCCGAAGCGGCCAAGCGCGCGCGCTCCAGCCCTCGTTTTGTCTGGTGGCTTGACTGCTGCAAATGTGGCCGACGCGATTAGGGCTGTTCGTCCGTTTGCGGTGGATGTGAGTAGCGGCGTCGAGGTGTCTCGCGGCGTGAAAAGCTCCGAACTCATTGAAAATTTTTGTCGCGCTGTGCGCCTTGTGGATGCCTCGATGTGAGTCACGCGGGGTGCCAAATTCCATTTCTAAATCGATAGTGACGCGAAGCCTAGCCGCAGACAGTGCGAATGCACGGCAAGGCGACGGCGACAAAGTCAGTATTGATTTAGAAATGGAATTCAGCGCAGAAAGCACCCCATGAAACCCTATGACTTACCCGACGCCCGTGGCCACTTTGGCCAATACGGCGGCACCTTCGTTGCTGAAACTTTAATTCAGGCGCTTGACGAGCTCAAAGCGCAATACGCCAAGTACCAGCACGACCCTGAATTCAAAGCCGAATTCGAAAACGAACTCAAACATTTCGTCGGCCGCCCGAGCCCGGTGTATCACGCCAAGCGCTGGAGCGAGATGCTCGGCGGCGCGCAGATTTACTTCAAGCGCGAAGACTTAAACCACACCGGCGCGCACAAAATCAACAACTGCATCGGCCAGGCACTGCTCGCCAAACGCCTCGGCAAACCGCGCGTGATCGCAGAAACCGGCGCGGGCCAGCACGGCGTTGCCACCGCCACCATCGCCGCGCGTTACGGCCTCGAATGCGTCGTCTACATGGGCTCGGAGGACATCAAGCGACAAGCGCAAAACGTGTACCGCATGAAATTGCTCGGCGCGACCGTGGTGCCGGTTGAGAGCGGCTCAAAGACGTTGAAAGACGCGTTGAACGAGGCGCTGCGCGACTGGGTGACCAATGTCGACAACACGTTCTACATCATCGGCACTGTCGCCGGGCCGCATCCGTACCCGATGATGGTGCGCGACTTTCAGTCGGTGATTGGCACCGAATGCCTCACGCAAATGCCCGAGCTGGCCGGTCGCCAGCCCGATGCCGTGCTTGCCTGCGTCGGCGGCGGTTCGAATGCGATGGGCATTTTCTATCCGTACATTCCGCACGAGAACACTCGCCTGATCGGCGTCGAAGCAGCGGGCGAGGGCATCGAAACGGGCAAGCATTCCGCGTCTTTGACGATGGGTGTCCCTGGCGTCCTGCACGGCAATCGCACCTACCTTTTGCAAGACGAAGACGGTCAGATCATCGAGACGCATTCGGTCAGCGCCGGGCTCGATTACCCCGGCGTAGGGCCCGAGCATGCGTACCTGAAAGACATCGGCCGTGCCGAATACGTGAGCATCACCGACGACGAAGCGCTGAAGGCGTTTCACGAATGTTGCCGCATCGAAGGCATCATCCCCGCGCTCGAATCGAGCCACGCGATTGCGTATGCGACAAAGCTCGCGCCGACGATGGACAAGGACAAAGTTTTGCTTCTCAATCTTTCAGGACGCGGCGATAAAGACATGCACACGGTGTCGCAACGCTCCGGGCTGTCGTTCTTCTGCCATCCAGAATGCGAGCAGGGCCGCAATGCCGCGCAGTCCGCAAGCAAGCCGCTGGTGCGCCAATGAGCCGCATCGATAGCGTCTTCGCCGCGCTGCACACGAACAAAGCGAACAAAAAAACCGCGCTGATTCCCTTCATCACGGCGGGCGATCCATCGCTCGAATCCACGCTCCCAACCATGCACGCCCTCGCGAAAGCGGGAGCGGATGTGATCGAGCTCGGCGTGCCGTTCTCCGACCCGATGGCCGATGGCCCGGTGATTCAGCGCTCGTCCGAACGCGCGCTGGCGAAGGGCATGTCGATGCGCAAAGTGCTCGCCACCGTCGCCGAATTCCGCAAGACGAACAGCACAACCCCGGTCGTTCTGATGGGCTACGCCAACCCGATCGAGGCGATGGGGCAGGCGAAGTTTGTCGACGCTGCCGCCGAGGCGGGCATTGATGGCGTGCTGGTGGTCGACTATCCGCCGGAAGAAGCTGATGACTTCGCGGCCCTGCTAGGCGGACGCGGGCTGGCCCCAATTTTCCTGCTCGCCCCCACGTCCACGCCAGCGCGCATCGCGCATGTGGCCAAGCTCGCGCGAGGCTACGTGTACTACGTCAGCCTGCGCGGCGTCACGGGTGCGGGGAACTTAGACGTTTCTGAGGTCGCCAACAACGTCGCCGCGATCAAGGCCGCCGTGCCCGTACCCGTCGGCGTCGGTTTCGGTATTCGCGATGGCGCAACGGCGAGGAAAGTCGCGGCGGTCGCCGATGCGGTCGTGATTGGATCGGCGCTCGTCCAAACGATGTTTGATGCGCCCGCAGGCGAGGTCGCAGCGCGGGCTGGAGCTTGGCTGGGCGAGGTGCGAGCCGCGCTCGACGCGTAGCCGGTTTTACCCCTCCCCGCCACTGCCGTCATTCTCGCGAAAGCGGGAATCCAGCTCGTAGTCCAAGCGAAGCGCAATTCAGTCCCCTCTCCCCTCGTGGGAGAGGGCTAGGGAGAGGGGGCTCGTGGAGTGATGTGGTTCGTCTGCCAACATCCCGCTAATGCCGCGGAGGCAGTCACTTTCTTTGCTTCGCCAAAGAAAGTAACCAAAGAAAGGCGACCCCGACGATTGTCCTGATCCTGCGATGCTCAGAAAAAAGCGGAACGGCCCGAACTCGCTGCGCTCAGACAGCGTGCCGTTCTGATCGCCTTTTTTCTTCCGCTTCTCGGGACCAATCAACGGGGCCCGTCGAACTGATATTTGATCGCTTCGTGATGGGGACTACCAGCATTCAGTTTCGACAATCCCGGTAACGTCGCGCACTTTGTTATCTTGTTGAAATCGCGCTATAAGGACTGTATGTGCCGAAGATCAGTGACTTACGAAGAAATGCAGCAAATCACGCTTCGCACTATTAAAAAGTTATACGTGCATTGCGCCTATAAGACACGTTGGGCATCAGAACATAGCAGGAGTTATCAGTGACGAATCTGGATTTTCTAGCCGGGCTTCCTGCAGTTCTGGGAATCGGTGGATACATGGCGTTTTACCTTAGCCGATCTCGTGAGCAGTCGTCCCCCATCCTGAAGACAATAGTTGAAATCATCAAGCAGAAAGGGGAGGCATTGCCTGAGCTAGATGGAAGGCTGACTGCGAAGCAAGTCTTCGGTCTTCTTGAAAAAAGCCCCGAGCTGAGGCGTAGGCTTGAACCAAAAGACTATGCACTCCTTGAGTCTGTGATGAAGCGCGACGAACGGTCACATGTGTTCGCGATGATCAGTTTGGTTGTCTCGCTTTTTATGTCACTGGGGGCGTACGCATATCTGCAAACGTTTAAGCCGACAATCATATCGGCTTCTATCGCGGCTGAAAAACCATCTGGTTCTCCAACCTCACGGGCGAATACGATCGATGACTTGGTAGTGAACTGGAGCCACTCTGGCGAGAATCAACCCTTTACTTTGCGTGTACTTAACGCCAACTCACCTGACGCTAAGGTAACGAAACAAGTCATGGCCGCAGATCACACTGCTCTTCTAAGTGCGTCGGAACTCAGAGCCTTGTGGCCTCATCCAGAGCTAAACAAAAAGACATCCTTGCGCATAGAGTTCTCTAATGACGACGGGTATAAGAGTTTTGGCCCGTTCGATGTTGTGACTGCCCTCGAGCTAATGTACTTCGTTGAAGGCCAGCATTTGACTGTAGCCTCAATGAATGGACAAGGTACGTTGATCTCTCATGCATTTGAATCGAAGTGTGTCGCATGGCCAAAGGTAGCCAAGAATGGCAAATCTGAACCACGTTCCCTTTCACTAAGTTCATCGACCGGCAAAGCAACCGGGGTTTTCTCCGGCGAATTCGACCCAGATCCCATGAATCTGAAATGTGTGTACTTCGGCTCATATCCAATTGAGTTAGTCCGGTACAGCAACTTAAACATTAAGTGATGCCCAACCCATCCATCAACACGGACAGGCATACTGCGGGCTTGACCCGCCTCCAGCCAGCCGGTTATGTCAAACGTTAGCCATCACAATCAAGCTACTCGCCCGCCGCCGCCACTTCGAAAGCCTACACATGCCTAGCAGCCTGTCGGACTTAAGCTTCAAGCCGCTTCGCTACGCTGTACTTGCGGCTGTTGTTGCTTAATATTCAGGCATCAATCGTAAATTCAGGGT
>JAYVPF010000261.1:0-4165 GCA_043757535.1 Burkholderiales bacterium | reverse complement strand
GCTCAGGAAAATTCCGCGTAATCACCTCCTGATCAATCACCAGATTGCCCATCGCGATCCGGTTCACGAGTCGCGCATGCAAATCAGGTTCCTGGAAGCGAACGCACAATCGCTCACGCACCTGCGCAGCCCCGCTCGCTACGAGCGTGGACGGAAATTCAAAGTGCTGAACATCATCAGAATAAATCGCCATCAACGCGTCGATATCGCGCGCGTTGTAGGCGTCTAGTTGGCGTTGGACGATGGAGGCAGGGTCGTAAATCATGGTTTTTCGAAATTGGTGTTATCGCTTTCGAGCGTTGCAGCAATGGCCTGCAACGCAAGTCGAATCTGCGCAGGAATCCCGACGCTCTTCCCTGACGCACGATCAACAAACACATGCACGAAGAACCCTGTCGCGCGAGGCTCTTGATCACCTTCACCAAACAGCCCAACTTCATAGCGCACCGAGCTGCTACCAAGCTTAGCGACACATAGGCCAGCATGCACGGGCTCCGGAAAGGAGAAGCTTTTTTTGTAAGTGCAACCCGAATCCACAGCGAAGCCAACGATGGGTGCGTTGTGAATATCAAGGCCACCTGCGCGGATCAGGTATTCGTTGATGACGGTGTCGAACCAGCTGTAGTAGACGACGTTATTAACGTGACGGTAAATGTCGTTGTCCATCCAGCGGGTGGGGATGGTGAGGAAGTGTTTGTAACGGGTGCGCGGCATTTGCAGATTGTTGGAGCGGTGAAAGCGGCAACGGTTTTAGCTCCCCTCCCGCCTCGGTGGGGGAGGGGTTGGGGGAGAGGGGGCGGTGGCGCTCGAAGCAATCGTATTGCTCCATGCCACGTTCCCCCTCTCCCCGACCCTCTCCCACGCGGGGAGAGGGGGCACACCCGTTCGCTGCTTGCGCCACTGCTACCGCAAGCGTTCGTCGAGGAGTTCAATCCAGTGCTTCACCACCAGTTCAGTTCCGCTCTGCAAATGCGTCATGCACCCAATGTTGGCAGTCGCAATTTGCGTGGGCGCGCCAGCAGTCAACGATTTGAGTTTGCGACTCTTGAGTTCATTGCTGATGGCGGGTTGCAGCACCGAGTATGTACCCGCCGAGCCGCAGCATAGGTGGCTGTCGGCGACGGGTGCGAGCGCGAAGCCCATGTCCTTGAGCAAACTTTCAACGCCGCCTTTTAACTTCATGCCGTGCTGCAACGTGCAAGGCGGGTGATAGGCGATTTTCTCGGTGGCGGGTTTGACTTTGGTTTGCAGCTTCGGCCACTCGGCGGCGATGACCTCAGAGATGTCTCTTGACACAGCTGCGATGCGCTCTGCTTTGGATGCATACGCCGCGTCATGCTTCATGAAGTGGCCGTAGTCCTTGAGCATCACCGAGCAGCCCGACGCGGTGCCGACCACGGCTTCTGCGCCCGCTTCGATGAGCGGCCACCATGCGTCGATGTTGGCGCGCACTTTGGCGACGGCCTCGTCGTGCGCGTTTAGGTGATGCGACAGCGCGCCGCAGCAGCCGCCTGCGCTGATGCGTTTCAGCGAAATGCCCGCCGCGTCAAGCACTCGCGCAGTCGCGCTGTCAATCGACGGTGCAAGCGCGTCCTGCACACAGTTATCTAGCAGCAGCATGCTGCGTGCGTGTTGGGCGGTCGGCCACGCGCCCGTCGCTCGGCGCGGTTGAATTTTTGCTTTCAATGCGGCGGGCAGTAAAGGCCGTGCAGCGCGTCCCAGCGCTATCGCAGCAGCGAATGATTTCTTGCTGAGCAGGCCTTTGCGCAGCGCGCGGCGCTGCAATGACTGACCGAATGTGCGCCCTACTTTTTTCTCAACGACAGCGCGACCGATGTCGACCAGACGACCATATTCGACGCCGCTCGGGCACGTGCTTTCGCAGTTGCGGCAGGTGAGGCAGCGATCCAGATGCTGCTGCGTTTTGATCGTCGGCTCAACGCCTTCGAGCACTTGCTTAATGAGATAGATTCGTCCGCGTGGGCCGTCGAGTTCGTCGCCCAAAATTTGATACGTCGGGCAGGTCGCTGTGCAAAAACCACAGTGGACGCATGAGCGCAAAATCGCATCGGCCTCGATGCCTTCGGGCGTATCTTTGATGAAGTCGGCTAGGTTGGTTTGCATGGCGGCTTAGTTGTAGGAGCGGCTCTGCCGCGACCTGAGTTAGCTATTGACACTTGGGTCGCGGCAAAGCCGCTCCTACAAGAATGGAAATACGTTGTAAGGATCGAAGCTGGCTTTGATTTTTTGAGTCACTTCGGCGATTGCGGGTTGCAGCGGCTCGATGCGTTCCTCTTGCGATATCGCGCCACGAAATACGGTTGCGTGGCCGCCGTTCGTTCGTGCCCATTCTCGAATGGCGGGTAACGCGATGGATTGGGTTCGCAGCCAGCGCTCCGCGCCACCCCAATCGATGGCTTGCATGTGAGCGCTATTGGCAAGATCGCCCCACGGCGCAGTGGACTTACAACTGACACGAATCAACGGAGCATCGCCTGCGAAAAATGAGTGCGTCTGCTCGCGCCAGTCGCGCCACCAGTCAACATCGTTCGCTTGCGCTTCGCCGCCGAGCTTGGCAACGGCCGAATTGACAGCGGGTTCCGCGCCTGCAAGTCGCACGTAAAGCTTGCCGTTCACCCATGTCGTAGCGGTCACCGGACTCGCCTCGGCATACCAACGGTTCATCGCGACGATGGCGCTATGGGCGTCCATGTCGAACACGCGCGTAAGCTGGGCCTTCGGCAGCGGCAGGCATTTGAATGAAGTCTCTGTGATCACGCCCAAAGTGCCCATCGATCCCGTGATCAAGCGCGACACATCAAAGCCAGCGACGTTCTTCATCACCTTGCCGCCGAAGCTCAAGTGATCGCCTTTTCCGTCCAGCACTTTGCAGCCGAGTACGAAATCTCGCACTGCGCCCGCATAGGGGCGACGCGGGCCGGACAAGCTGCTTGCGACCATTCCACCCATCGTTGCGTGTTGGCCGAAATGAGGCGGTTCGAAGGCAAGCATCTGGTTGGCTGTGGCCATCGTTTGCTCAACCTCAGCGATGGATGTGCCGCAGCGAACGACGATGACGAGTTCCTTTGGGTCGTATTCGACGACGCCTGCGTGAGTGCGAGTGTCGAGCACTTCGCCTTGCGCTTCAGATGCAAGGAAAGATTTGCTGCCGCTTCCGCGAATGGTGAGTTTTTCTCCCCTAGCGGCAGCGGCTTTGATTTGGTTTTGCCAGGATTCGATGGTCATGGGTATCAGGGTTTAGCCCCTCCCCCCTTGTGGGAGAAGGTGCCGTTGGTTATGTCGCCGCGTAAATATGTTCCGGCTCTTCGTGATCGACGACTTCTTTTTCTGCGTTTGAATCTGCAATCCATTGCTGCATGGACGGGTGCGCGAGCATGGCTTTCACGTAGTCAGCGACCACCGGTGAACATTTCACAGCGTAAGTATTGAACCGAAAAACGACCGGTGCGAAGTAAGCATCCGCAACGCTGAAATTGCCGTACAGAAACGCGTCGTCCACGCCAAATTTCGCGCGCGCCTCAATCCACAATGCCTGAATGCGGTCAATGTCCTTCTGCACATCGTCACGCGGCACTGCAATCGGATAACTGCGGCGAACATTCATCGGCATCCAGTTGCGTACCGCCTGAAAGCCCGAGTGCATTTCCGCGCAGGCGCAGCGCGCATGGGCTCGCGCTGCGGCATCGGTAGGCCACATACCCGTGTGACGCTCGGCCAGATACTCGCTAATCGCCAGTGAATCCCACACCTTGATATCGCCATCAACGAGCACCGGCACTTTGCCATTGGGTGAACGCTTGCCTGACTGAATTTCAGCGGCGAATTCAGGTGTGTCAAATACATGGCGCTCCTCGGTGAACGGCACGCCGAACGCATGCAGCAAAAGCCACGGACGCAGCGACCAGGAGGAGTAGTTTTTATTGCCGATTAAGAGGGTGTAGGACATAGCAGTATTGTGTGGTGGATCGGGGCATTGAGTGTAGAAGCTCTGCGTTTTTGATGGCCGCAAAATTTGCTGGGTAACCCGTAGGTTGGGCAGTCCTCTGCCCACCATCGTGGCTGCCCTACACAAACGGTGGGCACGGGGTGCCCACCCTACGACGCTACGGCGCAATGTTCACTGCATCGGAATCGTCTTCCCCGG
>JAYVPF010000260.1:0-15777 GCA_043757535.1 Burkholderiales bacterium | reverse complement strand
GGTAGGGTGGGCAGCCCCTGCCCACCGTTGGTAACCTCATCGCAAATGGTGGGCACGGGGTGCCCACCCTACAAAATTTTCGTTCAGGAGATGCGCCATGCCCAGCACCACCCCCTCCCGCCCCATCGCCCTCATCACCGGCGCGTCCTCCGGCATCGGCGAAGCGCTGACGCACAACTTCGCGGACTACGGGCACGATCTGGTTTTGGTTGCCCGCAGCGAAGACAAGCTGAAAACGCTGGCCGCCGCCCTTGAGGCGGAGCATGGCATCAAAGTGTTGGTGCTGCCTGCCGACTTGTCCGTACCCGGCGCGGCAGAAACTCTGACTGCAACACTCAAACGCCGTCGCAAGGTGCCGGATGTGCTCGTCAATTGCGCGGGTGTGCTGGAGCAAAAGCATTTCGTGAAGATGAAGCCTGCGGGCCATCAGGCGATCATTGACCTTAACATTTCGGCGTTGACTGCAATGCTGGCGCACCTGCTGCCGCTGATGGTGGCGCGCGGATCGGGGCGCGTTCTGAACGTCGCGTCCATCGCTGCGTTTCAGCCGATTCCGTTGCTCGCCACCTATGCCGCGAGCAAGGCCTACGTGTTGTCGCTGACCGAGTCGTTGTCGGAAGAACTGACGGGCACCGGCGTAACGATCACCGCGCTCTGCCCCGGCATCACCGCGACCCATATGTTGAACGTCGCGACCGACGCCAACGGGCAACTGGCCAAGCTGCCTGACTTTTTGATTGGCAATGTCGATGACGTAGCGCAAGATGGCTTCGACGCCTGCATGCGAGGCGACGTGATCTGCGTGCCGGGCGTTATCAATCGCGCCGCGATGCTGACTTCGCGCAGCACGCCGAAGTGGTTGCTGCGCCGCGTGGGGGGCTATTTGGCGCGCAAAGCAGGGTAGGGTGGAACGTTTGCGGTTCCTCGTCGTGAACGTTCGCAACGCGTTGCGCTAGAAATGCCTTCGGCGACGACACGAGACGGAACCGCGTTGCGTTCTGCCCTGCGCGCCAGCTTGCCGGTTAAGCCGCAATGCGCGCGATCAAACGACGGCGGTGACTCTGGTTCGTTCTGCGTGGCGCGACCCGACACGGGCGGGCATACGACCGAGCCAATAGCGCAGCGCGTAGGCGTCCGCAGCGCGTGGCGCGTTGTCGCGCCGCATCAGCTCGACATGCCCCCACGACAAAGGCGTCACATGCATTACATCAAACGCGTGCGCCGCGACGCGCACCAGCCACGCGGGTATTTGTAGCGTGAACGCTGCAGCGGGTCTGGTTCGAAGCGCTTGCAGGTACTGCCCGAGCTGGTAGCGCGCTTCGCCACCCAACTCAACGCTGGCGGGCAATGCGTCGCGCGGGCAGGCACAGAGCGCGGCAATCGCCTCGCCCAAATCATTGATATCAAGCGGAGCCAACGCGCCTTGCGCGTCTACCGGCACGAAGTGAACCGGCCACTGCGCCACGCGGCGCAGCCAGCGCGAGCCGAAGCCGTCAACGCCGTCGAGTAGTGACGGGCGGACGATGCACGCCTCGCCGCCAACTTTCGAGATGGCGGTTTCCCCTGCGAGTTTTGCAGTGAGGAATCCGCTGCTGGCCTCGGCATGTAGCCCAAGTGCGGTGATGTGAATGAAGCGCTTGCCCTGCGTAGCGCAAGCCTCGGCGATGGCAGCCGGAGCGTGGCGGTAAACATCAGCGTAGCGCTCATGCCAGCGTTCACGCAGGATGCCCGCGCAGTTGACGACGACGTCGAACGGAGCGATGACGTCGCGCCAGTCTTCGGTTCGGGTTCGTTGATGCAGGAGGAGCGCGTGTTCGTTGGCGGCTGTCGCGTGGCGCGTGCCGATGCTGACTTCAGCACCAATAGCTGTCAAAGCGCGGACGACGTAGCGTCCGATGAATCCCTTGCCACCGAGAACCAGAACTTTCACTTTTTGCTCGTTTTTCTTTTATTTCTGTCTTGACAGAAATGTATGAAATATTGATAATTTAGTCAAGACCATTTCGCCGTCATTCTCGCGACAGCGGGAATCCAGTCTGTAGTTCACGCGCAGCGTCTGACTTGACGCTTCGCGTAGGTTCACGATGCTGGATCGCCGCTTTCGCGACGATGACGGCGTGTTAAACACTCTCGATTCCAATCCAACTTCATGACGCTCTCTCCGATCACCGAACGCTTCGTCCTGCACTGGGGGGAGATGGGTTCGCGCTGGGGCGTGAACCGCACGGTGGCGCAGATTCATGCGCTGCTTTTTGTTCTGGGGAAACCGATGACGGCAGAGGACATTGCTGACGCGCTGGGTGTGGCGCGCTCAAATGTGAGCAATAGTCTGCGTGAACTCGGTAACTGGAACCTGGTGCGCGTCACGCATGTCATGTCGGATCGTCGCGATTTCTTTGAGACGTCGAGTGATGTTTGGGAGCTGATGCGCATCATCGTGCGGGAGCGCAAGTTGCGTGAGTTTGATCCGACTGTTGCGCTGTTGAATGAAACGCTAGCCGACCCCAAATTCACGAGCGAACCGGCTGATCTGCAAAAGCGTATCAAGGAAACGCAGGCGCTGATGCAGTCGCTCTCCAGCTGGACCGACGATATGCTCAAACTTGAGCCGTCGCTTTTGGTCAAAATAATCCGTCTGGGCGGAAAGATTCAACGATTTTTTCAGAGTAGTCAACGATGAACGCTGTGCAGTATCCGATGACCATTTTTTACGACGCGTCGTGCCCGCTGTGTACGCGCGAGGTGACGATTCTCAAACGCTACGACCATGCGGATCAGATTCGATTGATCGATTGCTCGCCGAAGGATTTCGCGCCCGTCGAAGGCTATGCCCGCGACGCGATGATGCGGCTCATCCATTCGCGTGATGCGGCGGGCCGGTGGTTGGTTGGCGCGCCCGTGTTTGCCGCGGCCTATCGCGCCTCAGGCTTCGCGTCGATCGCGAGCCTGTGGGGCAGCGCCCGGTTGCAGCCGTTCTGGCGCGTGATGTATCCGTGGATTGCCGACAACCGCATGTTGCTGTCACGGCTCGGCGCGACCAGTGCGATGAGCTGGGTGTTGCATCGTTTGCACGCGCGGGCTGCGAAGAAAGCGCTGGCAGCATCGAAAGACTGCCGCGACGGAGTTTGCGAAGTTGACCGGTCGAGCGATTAGCAGCACTGAGGCGGGTGGTTTTGCCAATTTATCTAGCATCAGCTTGACGCCAAAATGACTGTTTCACCGGGGCTGGACAATGAAAACAGCAATAGTCGACTTATTGCAATATAACGCGCTAGCCCCGATGAAATGGCGCTTTCATGTCAAAGCCAATATGCTTGAGTGCCCTTACCGTCGCCTGGCTTATCGCCCCTTAAACACCGCCGCACGTTTCTCCTTGAACGCCGCGACGCCTTCACGGTAGTCCTCCGAAAATCCGCATTCGCGCATGAAGCCGCCTTCGAGCGCGAGCTGGGCGTCGAGCGTGTTGTTCGGGCTGGCATAGATGGCAAGCTTCGTGCGTGCGTATCCGAGCGTCGGGCCAGAAGCCAATTGCGCGGCGACAGCATCAATGCGCGCAGCGAATTCAGCGTCAGCGACACATTCAAAAATCAGCCCAATTTCAGCCGCACGTTTGGCCGAAAGTTTGTCGCCGAGCAGGGCCAAACCCATCGCGCGTTGCGTCCCTACCAAGCGAGGCAAAAAGTACGATCCACCGGTGTCTGGAATTAACCCCAGTCTGCAAAACGGCTGCAAAAAACTCGCGCTCTCAGTGGCGATCACCAGATCGCAGGCGAGTGCAAAATTGCAACCCGCCCCTGCGGCAACACCGTTCACCGCAGCAATGACCGGAATCGGCAAGGCGCGAATCGCTTTCACCAGCGGTGCGTAATTTTTCGCAACCGATTCGCCAAGATCCACCGCTTGCCCCGGTGCTACGGCGCGATCATTCAAATCCTGCCCAGCGCAAAAGCCGCGCCCCGCGCCCGTGATCACGAGTACGCGCGCGTCGTCCGCGCTGAGTTGCCCGAGTGCTTCGCGCAATTCGTCGTGCATCACTTGCGTAAATGAGTTCATCCGCTCGGGGCGATTGAGCGTGATGCGCGCGGTTGCGTTTTCGCAAAAGTAGGCAATGGTGGTGAAGGTCATGGCGAGCTTTGAGATGCGGATGCGCCATGCTAGCCGCGAATGCGGCAATCGCAGAAGCGGTCGCTCTGGTCAGCTCACCACACGCAGCGGCGGCGCACCGGCAGGTGACGCCAGCGTCGCAACGACTGTGGCTTGTAGCCACGTGAGTGTGCCAGCGATGTCCATCGGTCGCGAAATATCAAAGCCCTGCGCGAAATCGCAGCCGTGAAATTCGAGGAAGCCGAGCGTTGCCGCATTTTCAACCCCTTCGGCCACCACCGTGAGCCCGAGGTTGTGCGCGAGCGTGATAGTGGACTGCACGATGACCGCGTCCTCGGCGCTCACGGTGACGCGCGACACGAATGACGCGTCTATTTTCAGGCCCTTAAGCGGCAGTCGACGAAGGTACGCGAGCGAGCAAAAGCCCACGCCGTAGTCGTCGACGACAATGGAGAAACCAAGCGCCGTGCAATCGGCGAGAATTTGCGCGGCGCGATCCGGATTGTGGATCAGCGAGGTCTCAGTGATTTCAAGATCGACCAGCCTTGCTGACAAACCGAATTTCTGGACGCTCGCCTGCAAGTGCGCGACGATGCTGCTGTCACCGAGCAAGCGCGGCGAGATGTTGATGGCGACTCCAATGCCCGGCGCGACGGTTTGCCAATCGTGCGCGGCCTGCAACGCCTGCTCGATCACCCAGCGCGTGAGTACGCGGATTGAATCCGACATCTCGGCTTTGTAGACGAAATCCTGCGCAGTCAGGCGACCGTATTCCGGATGATTCCAGCGCACCAGCGCCTCCATGCGCACCGGTCGCCGCGTCAAACAATTGATGATCGGCTGAAATTCGAGCGTCAATTCGCCGCGATCAATCGCCTCCGGCAGGTCGGCCAGCAATAGCAGTTTTCGGCGCTCAAACACCACCGTGTTGCGACTGAATAAACGCACGCCGCCACCGGTTTGTTTGGCGTGGTACATCGCCTCATCGGCTGAGCGCGACAGCTCGGAAAAAGAGGCACCATGGGTCGGGTAGATCGCGGCACCGATACTCGCCGAGACGTGAAATTTGCCGCCACCGATGATGAACGGCGCAGCCAGCGCTTCGGTGATCGCCTGACCCACGCGCATCGCGCCTTCGGCTGTGCCAACGCCGCGCACAAAGACACCGAATTCGTCACCACCGAGCCGCGCAGCAATCGCGTTTTCGTTGACCAGGGCTTCATCAAAGCGGGCCTTCATCTGACGCAACACTTCGTCGCCCGCGCCGTGACCGAGGGTGTCGTTGACGTCCTTGAACTGATTGAGATCGAGTAGCAACAGCGACGCGACGGCTCCCGTATTGCGAGCGGTGCCCTGATCAATTAATTCGTTAACTTCACTCACCAGCCGTTGCCGGTTCAGCAAGCCGGTGAGGGGATCGCGAAAGGCGAGATGCTCCAGCAGCGACTGGTAGCGCTTGCGATCGGTAATGTTGCGCCGAGCCCCCCAGATGCGCACCAACTTGCCATCTTCGACGACGCCGAGCAGGGTGAGCGACAACCAGTGATGCCCCTCGCCCTTGACCCGCAGGCGCAGCTCGCGCTCGCTCAACCGATAACCACGATCAATCCAGTCGCGTAGCGATGAGCCTTTAAACAGCTCCGGCATGAAGCCGAACAGGCGGCGTCCGATCACGCGCTGCGGGTCAAGTTGGTAGTCGCGAACAAAGCTCTCGTTGGCGTCGTCAATGCAGGCATGCTCGCGCAACGCGGCGATCTGCGCATCGGGTGCCAACGCCGTGTCGATAGGAATTTTTACGTCGACTGACCAGATCGAATCATGGCTCGCCTGAATGAACGCGCGGTGCCGCTCCCGCGTCGATGCGAGTTCTGCCTCCGATTTTGCGCGCTGCGAAACCTCGTAGGCGAGCGAGAGCAGATCGACCGCAGAGCTCGCGAACGCCTCGGCATCACTATCCCATGCCCGGTTTGTTTCGCAGTCCTCGAAGCACACGACCCCCCACAGTTGGCCATGATGGAACACAGGCACATCAAGCAGCGCTTTCACGCCTGTCTGCGGCAGATAAGTGGCGCGAAACTCACTAAGCACCGGGTCAGCGGTAGCATTTTCGACCGCGAGACTACGCCGTTGCGCGATTGCGGCAAAGTAGGTGGGGAAGGCGGTCGCCAGGAGCGTCACGCCCGCTGAAGCGTCGGTCGCATCGATCGGTGGCGCAGCGCCTCTCCCGTCATACTGATGCAGGCAGTGGAGGCTCTCGTAACCTTCTGCAAACTGCCAGAGGCCAGCGCGCGCGACTTTCAACGTCACCGCCGCTTCGGAGATGATCTGTTTCGCAGCTTTCTGGAAGTCAGCGCGATCCACCACCAGTGGGTTGCGCGCCAATGAGAACAGCGACTCGTGATAGGCAAGGAGCCGGAGTTCCCGCTCGGCACTGGCGCTCACGTCCGCCAGTGTCCCGACGTAGCGGGCGCTACCATCGTCCGCCACAGCGCGTTGACCGTGGCACTGCAGCCAGACAACATTGCCAGTCTGAGTCAGGATACGAAATTCCGCTTCGACGACGGGCGCGTCAAGCGCACAGTCGCGCAGCAAGCCCGCAATGGTTGCAGCGTCATCGGCCACAACGTGACGGGTGAACTCGGCGACCGGGCCATAGTAGCGGCCCGGTTTAAGCGTCTGGAACGAAATGACGTTGTGATACAGATCGATCAGGCCAGTGGTCGGGAAGAAGTCCCACAACCCGATACCGCCCGCTTCGAGGGCCCGGTGCAGCAGCGGCTCGTTCGCGCCAAACGGAACTTTCGTTAACTGGGCAATACGCGACTCTGACACTAACTCTCCAGACCTGTGAAATCTCCCCAGGCGCGCCGTGTTGGCGGCTGCTTCGGGGGCGGGCGCGATAACTCAGCCCTACAGGCGGGATTACCCTTCAACCCGATGCTAGCGGCATTCGCGCCGATTGAACAGAGCTACCAACGCTCGCACCCCTACCTGCTTAGGTGGGATTTGTGCCGTGTTGCGTCGGAAAAGTAGAGCCATTTGGCGCTAATATTACAATTGACTGACCGGTCGGTCGGGAATACTATTACGGGGTTGTATTGAAGTCCCAGACAGGTATTGCCATGTACACACAGTCGCTGGACGTAGCACCTTCCGATGACGCGAAAGGTGCCGCAGACGTCGCATCCCCGGTCGATATGCAGTTCCTCGCCCGCATTGCTCGTGACGAAAAAATCGAGCCGCAGGATGCGATGCCTGAGGCCTATCGGAAAAGCCTGATTCGGCAGATATCGCAGCATGCGCATTCGGAAGTTGTCGGTATGTTGCCCGAGGGCAACTGGATTACCAGGGCACCTTCGCTTAAGCGCAAAGAAATTTTGCTCGCCAAAGTGCAGGACGAAGGGGGGCACGGTCTCTACTTGTACTCTGCGGCCGAGACGCTGGGCGCGAGCCGCGACGATTTGATTGGCGCGCTGCATTCGGGCAAAGCGAAGTATTCGAGCATCTTCAATTACCCGACCGATAGCTGGGCTGACATTGGCACGATTGGCTGGCTGGTCGATGGCGCGGCGATCATGAATCAGGTGCCGCTGTGTCGATGCAGCTACGGCCCGTACGCGCGCGCCATGATTCGCGTCTGCAAGGAGGAATCGTTCCATCAACGGCAGGGTTTCGACATCGTGCGCGCATTGTGTGAAGGCACGCCCGCCCAGAAGCAGTTGGCGCAGGAATCGGTCAATCGCTGGTGGTGGCCGACGCTCATGATGTTTGGTCCGCACGACAGCGATTCCGAGCACAGCGGGCAGGCCAATGCATGGGGGATCAAGCGCATCAGCAACGATGAGTTGCGGCAGAAATTTGTCGATGTCACGGTGCCACAGGCGGCGTTTTTAGGGCTCACGTTGCCTGATCCGTTACTTAACTGGAACGCTGAGCGCGGGCACTATGATTTTGGCCCGCTCGACTGGGGTGAATTCTGGCGTGTAGTGAAGGGCGACGGGCCGTGCAACGCGCAACGTTTGAATGACCGCGTTGATGCGTTCGAGCAGGGGCGCTGGGTGCGGGAGGCTGCGGTTGCGCATGCGGCCAGACATGCTACTCGGGCCGTTTCGCTGGCACTGGAGAAGATTGCCGCATGAGCACGAAATCTGAAATCGGCTGGCCGTTGTACGAAGTGTTTATCCGCAGCAAACAAGGTCTGGATCACAAGCACGTCGGCAGCCTGCACGCGAGCGACGCAGCTCATGCGATCACGCTGGCGCGCGACGTCTACACACGGCGGCAAGAAGGCGTGAGCCTTTGGGTCGTTCCGTCAAACGCTATCACGGCCAGCGACCCCGACCAGAAGGCTGATAACTTCGACCCGATGGCATCAAAGATTTATCGCCATCCGACGTTCTACGATATTCCAGAAGAGATTGGGCATATGTAGCCTCCGACGACGACGACGTGAGCAATGCCGTTGTCGGAGCGGCATGCCGCGACCTCGCGTTCGACGCAGTATTCGGTCGCGGCAAGCCGCTCCTGCAGGTGTCTCACGCTTGTGCAAACATTTGAACGGTATGACCAACACCCTCTCCGAATCCAGTCTCCTGACGCTCGCCGATACCTGCCTGCTGTGGGGGCACCGCCTCTCTGAATGGTGCGGTCACGGTCCGGCGCTTGAAGAAGATATTGCGCTCACCAACACGGCGCTTGATGTCCTTGGTCAGGCGCGCGCGCTGCTGCAATTGGTTGCAGCACGACGCACGACTGCAACGACCGAAGATGCGCTCGCGTACTTTCGTGATCCGCATGAGTTTCGCAGCGTCGCATTGGCCGAATTGCCGAACGGCGACTATGCGCAAACGGTGCTGCGCTCGCTGCTGCTAGCCGCGTGGTTTGTGCCGATCTGGGAAGTGCTCATCGTCAGCGCAGATCGGCCCGTCGCTGCAATTGCCGCGAACGCTGCCAAGGAAGCTCGCATGCAACTGCGCCATGCGCATGATTGGGTGGTGCGCTTCGGCGATGGCACGGTCGAATCACGCGTTCGCATCGAAGCTGCCGTGGCAGCACTCTGGCCGTACTGTGCCGAGTTGCGCGACATTGAAATAGTAGGGACAGAGCGGGCCGCACGGCGTGATACGTGGCAGCATGTCGTCGCATCTGCGTTCGCTGAAGCGACACTCACAGTGCCGCCAATGACGGACCAGCACAATGTCCACGAGTTGCACGAACATCGCGTTTCCTTGCTCGCTGAAATGCAGTCGCTGGCGCGCCAGCATCCGAACGCGGTCTGGTGATTTAGCCGTGACACAACACTTTCACCGCCTCGAAATTCTGGACGTGCGGCGGGAAACGGCGGACTGCATATCAGTTGCGTTTGTTGTCCCTGACCAACTCAAAGTAGCCTTCGCATATCAGTCCGGGCAGTACGTCACGCTGCGCGCTGAAGTCGGCGATCAGGAGTTGCGCCGCTCGTATTCACTGTGCTCCGCGCCGCATCAAAATGCATGGCGTGTTGCCATCAAACGGGTTGAAGACGGCATGTTTTCGCAATGGGCGCATGCGCTGCTGCGGACAGGTGAAACCATCGACGTGCTGCCACCGGATGGGCATTTCAAATACCCGCTGGCTGGCGATGAGCCAGGCAATGTGCTGCTGCTGGCTGCTGGTAGCGGCATCACGCCCATCCTGTCGATCCTGACCACGTTGCTGGAAACGCAGAGCACGACAAACGTGGCGCTCGTCTACGGCAATCGCCGCGTGAAGGACATCATCTTCAAGGAGCAGATTGAGGATTTGCGTGACCAATATCTGACGCGCTTTCAGCTAATCCACACGCTCAGCGGCGAGAATCAGGAGGCACCCGGTGCCAACGGTCGGCTTGATGGTTCAAAGATGAGCCAACTTTTCGGAACGCTGATCGATCCGAAGAAACTCGATCACGTCTACATCTGCGGTCCGAACGAGATGATCTCGTCGTGCGTCGCGGCGTGTGAACAGGCGGGCATCGCGGCAGATCGTATTCACAAGGAAATATTTGGCATACCTTCGGCAATGCAATCGCGCACGCCCAGAGACGCCAGCAGTGGCGACGGCGCGAAAGTGCTGGTGGTCGCTGATGGTATCGTGCGTGAGCTGGTTGTACCGTATCGGGGGGATTCGGTGCTTGACATCGTGCTACGGGCTGGAATCGATGTGCCGTACGCTTGCAAGGCCGGTGTCTGCTGCACCTGTCGCGCGCAGGTGCTCGAAGGCGAAGTTCGCATGGACGCAAACTACACGCTGGAGCAACATGAGGTGGATCGTGGCTTTGTGCTGACTTGTCAATCGCATCCCATCACACCGGTCGTAAAACTTAGCTACGACGCACGATAGCGTGCCACTGCGCAAAATGACCGCTGTGCTACCCTCTCGGGCTTGTATCAACGCTTACCAGTTCATTCAATGTCCGCTTCGCTCGCCACCGCGCAATCACTGCTGCTCACGCCCGCCAATCTCTCGCTCGATCAACTCGCAAGTACGCTAGGCGGATTAACTTCTCGCGGCGTTGAATTCGCCGATTTGTACTTCGAGCATCACAAATCGGAGTCGTGGTCGCTGGAAGAATCCATCGTCAAGAGCGGCAGCTTTTCCATTGAATCCGGCGTCGGCGTGCGCGCAATCAACGGTGAACAAACGGCGTTTGCTTACTCCGGCGACATTGGTCTGGCCTCAATCAGCAAGGCGGTCGATACGGTCGCGGCGATTGGTCGCGCGGGACAAAGCGCTTCGGTCGCAGTGGACGCTGGACGCGTTGCGCCAACGCTCTACACCGCTGCTGATCCGCTCGCCTCGATTAGCGATGACGCAAAAATTGCGCTGCTGCACGAGACTGAGGCCATCGCCCGCGCGCGCGACCCGCGTGTGACGCAAGTGATGGTGAATCTCGCCTGCGAACATGTGGTGATGCTGGTGATGCGCAGCGACGGCGTGGTGGCCTCCGACGTGCGGCCGCTGTGCCGACTGAATGTGACGGCCATCGTCGAGGCCAACGGCAAGCGCGAGCAAGGCCGTTCGGGCGGTGGCGGGCGCTACGGATTCGAGCGCATGGACACCGCGTTCATGACCAAGCGCGCGCATGAGGCGGTGGATATGGCCTTGCTCAATCTCGATGCGCGTCCCGCTCCTGCCGGCGTGATGCCCGTGGTGTGCGGCCCCGGCTGGCCTGGTGTGCTGCTGCATGAAGCGGTCGGTCACGGGCTTGAAGGCGACTTTAACCGTAAAGGTTCCTCGGCGTTCAGTGGTCGCATTGGTGAACGTGTCGCGGCCAAAGGCGTGACCGTGCTTGACGACGGAACGCTGAAAGACCGTCGCGGTTCATTGACCGTAGACGACGAGGGCACACCCACCAACGCCACCGTGCTGATCGAAGACGGAATCTTGAAAGGCTACATTCAGGACACGATGAACGCGCGCCTGATGGGTTCAGCGCCGACGGGCAACGGTCGCCGTGAAAGCTACGCGCATCTGCCGATGCCGCGCATGACAAACACCTACATGCTGGGCGGTGATCGCGATCCTCAGGAGATCATAGCCAGCGTCGAGAACGGCATTTACGCCGTGAATTTCGGCGGCGGTCAGGTCGACATCACCAACGGCAAATTCGTGTTCACCATGGACGAGGCATGGAAGGTTGAAAATGGCAAACTGATGTACCCGATCAAGGGCGCAACCCTGATCGGCAACGGGCCCGACGCGCTGACCAAAATCACCATGATCGGTAACGACATGGCACTTGACGAAGGCATCGGCGTCTGTGGCAAAGAAGGTCAGAGCGTGCCCGTGGGCATCGGCCAGCCGACGCTGCGTATCGAGGGGCTGACGGTGGGCGGCACTGCTTAAGCAGCTGAGCGAACGCCGCTGACGGCCTCGCGCAGGGAATTTGTCACTTCGCCCGTTCGATATTGCAATCGCGGTGTCGCGAAAAGTCTTGCAACTACGTCTTTACAGACAGCCTTCAATGGAGTCGTGAGCATGCCCCAATTTCGTGCGTTTCCGCAAAAACTTTTGATCCTCACTGCGATTTCTGCCGCGCTGCTGCTCGCCGCGTGCGGCCCGAGCCCCGAGCAAGTGGCGCGTGAAGAGGCAATGAAAAAGATCGAACAGGCCGCAAGGGAGATGGAGGCGGCCGGAAAGCGAGCCGAATCGGCGGCAGCCAAAGGTGGCCAGGACGTCGGTGCGGCGGTGGGCGACATGATGAAAGCGCTGGGCGGCATGGCTGGCGCAGCAGCAGGCGTTGCAGGCGCGGGCAGCTTCGAGCCCGTTGACTTCAGGAAGCTCAAGGAAGCCCTTCCTCAGGAGCTTGCCGGGTTTGAAAAGGACGAAAGCTCTGGCGAAAAGAACAACGCCTTCGGCATCGCGGTGTCTGAGGCGAAGCAGTCGTTCCGCACGGCTGACGGCAACAAGCGAGTCCGCTTCGAAATCACCGATCCGGGCTCACTGGCTGGCCCATTCGCGCTCGCCAACATGTGGATGAACATCGAAATCGATAAAGAAACCGGTGACGGCTACGAAAAAACTTCCACCGCGGGTGGTCGCAAGCTGCACGAAACATGGAGCAAATCGGGCCAACACGGCTCGGTGCAAATGGTCGTCGGCAACCGCTTTATGGTTGACGTTGATGCGCACGGTTTTGAGATGAGCGACGTCAAATTACTGGTCAGCAAAATCGATATTGCGAAGCTTGAGGCCATGAAAGGCGATGGCAAGAAGTCGTAGCGGGATGCCGGAAAGGCTGGAGTTTCAGATATAGAAAAAATTGAGCAAAAATGCAACAGTTGAAGATGAGTAACGTTGTTATCAGACTTTTCAACGCAGTGAGAGTGCTTTATGATTAGAAGTGAACCCAGTTTGAAGCAAAAAGTTTCGTGATTAGTTACGTGCCTCAGATAGACGCCCTGCAACCCACGCTGTCATGTTGAGCGAAGCGAAACATCCGGTGGCATACGCAAAAGCTCGTGGTGATCGCATCTGCTGCCGTACTGATCCTTCGCGCTGCTCAATGACAACTTTTTACCTGAGACATGTAACTAATCAGGAAGCGCTATGCGAAGGCAGCACCCTAACGGCGAAAGAAAATGCGATCCGCACGGCTGGATGGGTCGCCGTTTTGAAATCGCTGCACGATGAACCCGACAGCGCAGTGCACGCGGCGTACGGTTGGAGCGACGTACAGCTTACGCGCGACGAAGCTCTGCTGATTCGACGCCTGGTCGCGTTCGGTCGCGCGCGGCAAGTGGGGAGGGATCGCTATACAGGCGTTGAACGACCCTGTTTGGCGGCTAAACTTACAATTCAGCTTTTTGTTAAATCGCCCAATGCATTGGGGATAATGGGCAAAAACATGAAAAGTCGGTTTTGCATAAAAACTCCCTCCAGCCCAGACAAAACATGCATCTAACGGAAAAGCTGTATCGCGTTCTGGTCGCAATTGCTGCAGCAATGACTTAATCCGCAGCTGCAACTATCTAAGCCGCGCCTGCAATTGCTGAAATTGTGTGTTCGCGGGCTCAATGGCGAGCGCTTTGTCGATATTGGCACGCGCGTCCGCTAAACGCTTCTCGCCAGCATGCGCACTGGCAAGACCGAAGTACGCGCTGGCCGATTCACGGCGCTTCAGTGATTCATTGAACGCAGCAATGGCATCGACCCGATTGCCTTTGGCCAGAAGCGCAAAACCCAACGTGTTCCTCACCTGCCAGTCGTCAGCAAATGCGGCGGCGGCAAACTGAGCGTCAGCAATCGCCTCATCCACCCGGCCTGTCTGCAAGAAAACTATCGCGCGTTGTCGGCGCACGGCGGTCACCTCTTCCTTGGCCGGTGCCAGCGTCAGGGCTTGTTGAAGTGAGGCGAGCGCGCCGTTCAGATCGCCCAGATTGAGTAGCGCGGTGCCCCGGTTAAGCGACAGCGATGCGCTGCGCTGGCCGCGCGCGATGGCACCATCAAAAGCGGCCATGGCCTCCGCGTTGCGCCCGCGCGCGAGTAGCACAGTGCCGGTATTGAGCAATCCTTCGCCATCGTCACCAAACGCCGTGGAGCGCTGATAGTCGCGAATCGCGCGATTGTCTTCTCCGGCTAACTGATGGGCCTGTCCACGATTGAGATAGGCGCGCGACTTGCCGACGACAAGCTCCGGCGGTAATTTGCGCACGGCGTCGTCCCAAACTGAAAGCTCGGTCCGGAATGAAGCAATACGATCAGTGGTTTGCCAGAGCATGATGAGACCGGCCACGCCTGCGCTCACGAGCAGGGTTTGCTGCGACACTCGCGCAGCCAGTTGCCGCACGCCAAGATAAATCACTCCCGGCACTGCAATCGCCCACAGATAGCTGCGGTACAGCACGAACGGATCCTGAATCCACACCGTCGCAAATTCAGTGATGAACAGAATCGTCGGGATGAACAAACAAAAGCCGAAGAGTGCGCGTCCGTCGCGATAACGCAGCATCAGCGTCACGCTACCGACCAGCAGCGCCATATACCCGACTACGCCCAACACATGTGGCACGCTCAAGAGCTGCGTGGGAAATGGCGGGCGCAAATCGACCGACATCATTTGTGTCGAGGGCAAAAACCAGCGGCATCCGTATTCGAAGAATAGCCACATCTGATTGATGATCGACAGCGGATAAATTTGCTTCTCGATACCCGGTGTCACCGCTGCCAATTGTTTGACATACGAAATGGACATGTCATCAAAAACTCGCCCGATAATCGATCCGTAGCGCGCGTACAGCAGCCAGCTAGCCAGCGTTGCCAACAATAGACCAATGGCCCCCAACACCGCCAGTTGTCGGGCATTCGGACGGCGCGCAATCACCACCAGCGCAACGGCAACGGCGGGCAGCGCCAGCGCATATTCCTTGGACAGCATCGCGGCGACGTAGGCCAGCGTTGCCAGTACCCAGAAGCGCCGCTTTTGGGTCGCGAGCGCTCGTAGCACCGCCCACAGCGCAACCAGACTGAATAACGTCGCCATGACGATTGAGCGCTGCGTCAGATAGACCACTGCATATACCGCCGTTGGGTTGATGGCGTACCACGCCACAGCGATTGTCAGCGACCAGCGCGCGATTGGCTCGGATTGACCATGGATCGCGGCATCGGACAGCGCAGCATCGGACTGCGACAGCGCAAGGCTGCGCAGCAGCTGACGATAAAAAACGTACAGCATGGCCACCACGGCCAGATGCAGCAACACGTTGATGAGGCGCTGCAGCCACCAGGCATCGCCCGCGAGCTTTTGCACCCACACAATGGTGCCATATGACAGCGCGCGCGGCTTCAGTGCAAATGGATTGCCATACTCAGCAAACAACTGCCCGCCGCCGATAATGGCGTCGTCGAACACGAGCACGTCTGGCAACGACGGCAGATACAGACCGAGCACGAGCAACAATAAAACCGCGAGGACGAGCCGCGAGGGGGAGCGAAATGAGGCGGAGGTCAATGCGTTCAACGTTGCGATGGATTGTTTGCTATGCTAGTTCGGAGGGCTGCGGACCAACCCAAAAAAAGGCCAACAAAAAAGCCACCGCATGGGTGGCCTGATTGCTTGGCGGAGACGAAGGGATTCGAACCCTTGATACAGCTCATCACCGTATACTCCCTTAGCAGGGGAGCACCTTCGGCCTCTCGGTCACGTCTCCG
>JAYVPF010000259.1:0-4172 GCA_043757535.1 Burkholderiales bacterium | reverse complement strand
ACCGAATACGACCGACTGAACCGTGCGGTCAAGATCACTGACCCCGCCACCCCGATCAACGGCATCACCCGATTCGGCTACGACCGCAAAGACAACCTGATCAGCGTCACAGATCCCAAAGGCAGTGTCACGCAGTATCGCTACGACCGCGCCAATCGAAAGATCGCCGAGATCAGACCCCTCGGCGACACCACCGGCTACGCCTACGATGCCAACGGCAATCTCAGCGAAACCACGAGCGCCAACGGCAACCGGAGAGCGTACCGCTACGACGCCCTCAATCGCCGGATCAGCGAGATGCACTACCTGGGTGGGAACGCGACAGCGGGCAGCGCCACGACACCCGCCGTACAAGGCACCCCCACCGCAACGGCCAGCCGACTCATCGGCTACCAGTACGACCCGAACGGCAACTTAACGGGCTGGACGGACCAACAAGCCGCGAGCAGCGCCGCCAGTAACGCCGCTGATGCGAACCATGCGGCCACCGCCCCGAGCGCCGATGTGCTCTCCGGCAGCTACGGCTACGACGAGCTCAACCGTCAGACGAGTATCGCAACGACCTACAACGCGACCAACGCAACGAGCGCAAACGCCTTCAGCAAAACCACCCAGCAAAGCTACACCAGCGCAGGAAGATTAAAAACAAGAACCGATGCCGATGGCAAGAGTCACACGCTTAGCTACGACAGCGCGGGAAGAGTTTCCAAACTGAGCTTGCCGTCCTCAGGTAACAGTGGAAACGGCGGCGACATCAACTTCACGCAGTACCGCTGGCAGCAGATTCAAACCATCGAATACCCGAGTGGGGTGAAGCAAACGTATCAGTACGATGCGTTGCAGCGACCGACCGAGATCAAAGTCGTTCCGCCACAAAGCGGCCCCAACGCCCCGGCAAACCAGAGCCCGCTGATGAGCTTCACCTATCAGTACGATGAGGTGTCGAACCCGACGCAGATCAATCGGCAGTTCGTGACCGATGCGACGCAGACCAGCTACGGCTACGACACGTTGTATCGATTGACCAGCGTGATTCCCAATTCAGGGACTGCGGCCACCGCCACCACGCCACCGACCGAGCTCTACAGCTACGATCTCGTTCACAACCGGCTGACCGAACAGAAGAGTAATCTTGTAACAAACCGCGCCTACAGCTACAACGCCAATCATCAGCTGGAGACGATTGCGCAACTCACCGCACAAGCCACCCCCGGTGCGACGCTCGAGACGCGTAGCTACAGCGCGGATGGGCATACGAAAGCAACAACGCCCAACGGTGCAAATACGATCGCCACAGGCTCGACCACCAATGCGGCGAGAACCTATCTCTACGATGCGGCGGAGCGCATGGTGGAGGTGAAGGAGGGCGGCCAGACGGTGGCCACATATCGCTATGACCCGTTCGGACGCAGAGTGAGAAAGACGGTGAATGTTCCGACCATCACGATCAGTCCGCAGAACCCAATCCCACAACAGGCGGGGGCGACCTACTTTGGCTACGGCAGTGAAGGGCTCATTGCGGAGTACAGTGATACCGGCGCGCTGAGGACGACACACACGTACACGCCAAGCCTTGCCAGCGGTGGGCATTCAACGTGGCAGACGAGTCCGATCTATAAGCGCGACGTCGGCGCAAGTGGCAACGCCAGCACCAGCAGCACGAGTGATCGTCTCGACCTGTTTCACAACGATCATCTGGGAACGTCGCAAACACTGACGAGTAACGCCACAGGCATGATTAGCTGGAAGGCTTCTTACGAGTCCTTCGGTGCTGCGGTGATTGATCAGTCCATCGTCAATGCGACCACCCTTGCAGCCAACTCAACCAACGCCGCAACTGAAAACAATCATCGGTTTCCGGGGCAGGTCTATGACTCTGAAACCTCTCTCGCGCAGAACTACTTCAGGGATTATGAGAAAGACAGCGGGAGATATGTTGAGAGCGATCCGATTGGGCTGACGGGGGGGATAAACCGACAAGCGTACGTTAGAGCACGGTCAATGGTGTCAACGGACGTCACTGGCGAAGCTGAATGTAGTTTTCAATGTTGTAGTCCGATGTCTGACCAGGAGTGTTGCAATTCGGCGGTATTCGATCTTGGAGCTGGAGCACAGGTTTTTTGCTGCAACTGCAGGAAAATTAGTTGCAAGAAAGGAAAATGGAAAGAACCACTTGGAAAGTGCGTAAAGATGCATGAGGAAGCCCATTTCCCACACACTGAGGAGTGCCCAAACCAGTGTGGGATATTTGGGCCTTTGAAATTCAATAGTAAGACACCGCAGGCTACCGGCGAATGTGAAGCTTCTAAGGCAGAAGTCGCGTGTTTGCGTAATAACAAAAAGGATTGCGCAGGTGATCCGGCATGCGAAAAGGACGTTGAAGCCCGAATCGCACAAATGATTCTCTACGGCTCGGGTTTTGGCGCGCGTTGTCCTGGTCTCCAGTAGGTTGATATGAAAATTCAAAGATTTCCTCAGCGTTGGATGGTGCAGTCATTTTTTTTGCTTTGTCTCAGTGCCTGTGAGGACACGCAAGGGAGCTGCAAGTCACCACTTTCTGATGAACGACTGCGTCAAATCGCGCGCGGACACGTAATGGAAATGTACGGAACGAATTTTTTCTCGCAGTACACAACTGAGCTGATTGTTACTAGACGCGAAGGCTGTATTGCCGATGTGATGGTGCGTTATCTGCCGCCGAGGCCAGGAGGAGCTTTTATGCTGAGGATAGATGGCACCGGGAAAGTGTTTGACACTGTCAACGGAATTTGACTTTGAGGTTTGCCCTTAGTTACCAGCGAAACCAAATGCATGATGGTCGATTTCAGCAGTCCTTGTGGTTGCAACGGAGCGGCATGGTGTTTTGGCGTCGCGTCGGGGCCAAACGAGGAAGTTGCCTGCCGTGAAGCGAAGCGCGCAGCAACTCAAACGGCACCTCCTGGGTGTCACTGTCGTCATTGCAGATGCCTCAACTGTTCAAAGTGACTCACTAGTGTCCGGTAAATTTTGATATTGATTTCAGAACATTTCCGCTTGCGATTGCAGCGACTCGATTACTTCGTTGTGGAGGGCCTTGGCAATCATCTGCTTGAGCGTGATTTTCTCGAACATATTGACCTCGACAAGATGCAAGAAATTGCGAAGCCCGCGTAGGTTGGAACGCTTGCGGTTCCGAAAAAAACTAGTCACCGGAGTCAGGTCTTGCATAAAAAGAATATGGACAGAGACAATTAATTTTCGCCAATCAACTTATCTTTGCAAGCCTCATTTCATTTGGTCTACAGGCGTTATATGCGTACAGTCGATAAACCCATAAATCGCCTTCCATCCCCAATGCTGCGGCGCTCCCACAAAAAAGCTGATCGGTCAATTTGATTCACAGTCGAACGATTAACGTGAGGCCACCACGTGCGGCGCTAGGCGGAAAGGAAAAGCGTTGCTCACGGCGAAGAGCGCCCATCACCGCCACCTTAAACCGGATCAGTCCGTACGATGAAGAAACGGTCGACGAGCGCGGCTTAAAGACGCGAACGCAGTATGACGCCGCGCGAAACCCGCTCGCCATGACCTACCCGGACGGCAGCAGCAGCACCGCGAATTAAAGGAAAGGGGTCATGTTCGATTTAATTCGTGCAGACATCACGCCTGCCCCGCCGCCGCCCGCGCAATCCTCCTAACGCCCAAACGCCTTAGCGCCCCAGTTCATCGCAACGCGAGCGGTTCCGACAAACGCGATGCGGCACAATGAAGCCATGAAATCACTCGCTCGCAAGCTCGCTCCCGATCTGGACCGATCGCTTCGCTCGCGGCTTGCTGGTTGCAATAGGCTTGGCTATTTCAAACGATCATCGCGTCCATTGACCGGCAGGAGGACGGCACGTCGGCCTGTTTTGAAGTTGACCAAATCGCTCCTATGGTCGCGATTTGTCCACAGCCTGTACGACCGCGAAGGCCGCCTGCTGCAACAAGCCACCGGGCAGGCCGCCGGGCGCATCACCGCCACCTTAAACCGATTGAGCCCGTACGATGAAGAAACGGTGGACGAGCGCGGCTTAAAGACGCGAACGCAGTATGACGCCGCGCGAAACCCGCTCGCCATGACCTACCCGGACGGCAGCAGCAGCACCGCGAGCTTTGAGGCCAACTACAGCCTGCCGACCAAGCGCACCGAC
>JAYVPF010000258.1:0-15917 GCA_043757535.1 Burkholderiales bacterium | reverse complement strand
CTTCGGGCCGCGCTCGACCATCAACGTGAGCGAACGCAACATCGCAGCGAGCGCTGCGTGTTCCTCGCGAATGATGCGTAAACAGTCATGCGACATGGGAAACCTCCCTACATTTTTTCCATGAGTACGGGCAAAGAGGTTGACACAAGTTCAAGGCCCAATTGTTGATGTGTGTCAGCGTTCGAGCAATCTTCACCCCTACTCACCTGCGATCTCGCTCTCTTTCGATGTGTCGATGTGGATCGACCCTTGCGCCGCTCCTACAATCTAGCGATGAGTACCGAGTTCAATCTTTCCGTCACCCTTGCCGACGTGCAATCCGCGCGCGACAAAATCGCTGGCGCGGTTGCGAATACGCCCTGCCTGCATTCAAAAACGTTGTCGCGAATTTTCAATTGCGAGGTGTGGCTCAAGTTTGAAAATTTACAGTTCACTGCGAGTTTCAAGGAGCGTGGTGCGCTGAACAAATTACTCTCACTCACGACGGAAGAAAAGTCACGCGGCGTGATTGCGATGAGTGCGGGCAATCATGCGCAGGGCGTGGCCTATCACGCTGGGCGGCTGGGCATTCCGGCGACGATTGTGATGCCTGCATACACGCCGTTTGTGAAGGTACGCAACACTGAAGCTCATGGCGCGAAAGTGGTGTTGATCGGCGACACGCTGGCTGAGGCGTCGACGCGTGCGCGCGAACTTGCGGCGCAACATCAGTACACGTTTGTGCACCCATTTGATGATCCGTACATCGTTGCCGGTCAAGGAACAATGGCGCTGGAAATGCTGGAAGCCGCGCCGCATTTGGACACGCTGGTTATTCCGGTGGGCGGCGGGGGTTTGCTTGCCGGATGCGCGGTGGCAGCGCGTGCGGTGAAACCGGATATCGAAGTCATTGGAGTCGAGTCCAAGACGTTTCCCGCGATGGCGCAGCGGTTGCGTGGTGACCCCGTGAGCGTAGGGTCGGAAACAATCGCTGAAGGCCTCGCCGTTCGCGACATTGGCGAGCTACCGCTGGTGATTGTGCGCGCGTTGGTTAGAGATGTATTGCTCGTCGATGAGTCAACGATTGAAGAAGCGATTGCGCTGTTGATCGAGATTGAGAAAACGGTGACCGAAGGTGCCGGAGCAACAGGGATCGCCGCACTCTTGCAATATCGTGACCGCTTCGTTGGCAAGAAAGTCGGCGTGGTACTTTGCGGTGGCAATATTGATTCGCGCATTCTCGCGAGCATCCTGATGCGCAACCTCGTGCGTGAAGGGCGCTTGATCCGCGTACGCGTCAAGCTGCCTGACGTTGCGGGCGCTCTTGCAAAGCTCACCAGAGTTGTGGCTGATGTCGGTGCCAACGTGGTGGACGTGGAACATCAGCGGCTGTTTGGTGTGTTCAGTGTGAAATCGACCGAGGTGGAATTGACACTGGAAACGCGCGACCGTCCGCATGTGACGCTGTTGCTAGCCGAACTTGAGCGGCATGGATTTGCTGCGCATTTATTGGGAGTCGCCGAGTGACATTACCGCTGAATATTTCGTTCATCGAGCGCGATTGGTTGTCGGCTAATCATGTCATGTTTCGTGACGGTGACACTGGCAACGGCGGCGCAACGCTTATTGATTCAGGCTACGGAAAATTCAATGATGTGACGGCCTCCAAGGTCGATGCAGTGCTCGAAGAATGGGACAATCCGTCGCTCGACCGCATCATCAACACGCACATTCACAGCGACCACATCGGCGGCAATGCCGAACTGCAACGCGCGTATCCGGGCTGCTCGATTGCGGTGCCCGTCGACGAGCAATCGGCGCTCGTGAATTGGGACGCGCCGGAGCAAATGCTCTCCTACGCCGATCAGAAATGCGAGCGTTTTGCGTGGGACGATGTGATTGAGCCCGGACAATTCATTCAGCTTGGTGCTGAGGCGTGGCAGGCGATTGCTACGCCAGGGCACGACATGGGCTCACTGGTGTTTTATTCACCGAAATTGCGCTTTCTGATTTCGGCCGACGCATTGTGGCAAAACGGCTTCGGTTTCGTGCCACCGCAATCGATTGATCCGAAACCGCTTGCTGCACAACGCGCGACGTTCAAGCGCCTCGCTGAGCTCGATGTGGCACTCGTTATCCCCGGTCACGGCCCGATGTTTACTGACTTCAGAGGCGCGCTCTCGCGAGCCAGCGCGAAGCTCGACGCCTTCGCCGCAGACGACATGAAAATCGCGAAGAGCGTAGTGAAAGCGATGTTCATTTATTCGATGATGTGGCGCGGTGAAATGGCGCTCGCTAATGTACCCGCGTACGTTGCGCGCATCGGTGTGCATCGCGATTACAACGCGCAATTTTTCCGGATGAGTGATGAGGCGTTTGCCGATTGGTTGGTCGGGGAGGCGGTGCGCGCGGGCAAGCTCCGCGTGGACGGCGCGTTCGTGCGTTCAGCGTAGCTTTATCGCGGCGACTTTTTGCTTCACAGCGATGCTCTCGCCACTCGCATTAAGCTCACTGCCCTCTTCATATGCCACAACACGAAAAGCAGGATACGCGCGTGCGATCAACTCATTCGAACGCAGCAAAAAGTTGGGGCGCGACGGCGTGCCATACCTTTCGTTGCCGTCCATGAAAGTTTCATAAAGCAACACACCGCCGGGTTTAAGCGTTGCGAGTAACGCGTCAAAGGTCGGACGCCACAGGTAATTGCAAACAATCACGGCATCAAACGAATTCGGCGCATAAGGCCACGCTTGCGCCTCGATGTCGCGATGCTCGATTGCAACGCCATCGACGCCTGTGAGCGACTGCAACGCCACCGCATCACGATCAACCGCAGTAACCATCACGCCTCGCTGCGCAAAAAAGCGTGCGTGCCGACCTGAGCCGCAAGCCACATCCAGCAACCGCGCCCCGGCAGCCACCGACGACGCGTGGCGGGTGAACCAGGGGGCTGGCAAATATTGATCGTGCATAGGCGAATGTAGGAGCAGCTCCGCCGCGACCGTTTGCTCTCGGCAACAAGAGTCGCGGCAAAGCCGCTCCTACAGTGAGTTACCGCGCGTTATTCGCATCTACCACGGCCAGTGCGGTCATGTTCACAATGCGGCGCACGGTCGCGCTCGGCGTCAGGATATGAACCGGCTTGGCGCAGCCCAGCAGGATCGGGCCAACGGCAACGTTGTTACCGGCCGCCGTTTTCAAAAGGTTGTACGAAATGTTGGCCGCATCGATGTTCGGGAACACCAGCAAATTCGCCGAACCCGAGAGCGGCGAATCGCCCACGCCTTTGCGTGAATGTTCATCGAGCGCGGAGTCGCCGTGCATTTCGCCGTCCACTTCGAGCTGCGGGGCACGCGCTCGAATGAGTTTCAACGCTTCGCGCATCTTCACGGCTGAAGGTGTATTGGCAGTGCCGAAATTCGAGTGCGACAACAGCGCTACTTTCGGTGTGATGCCAAAGCGTTGCAGCTCGTCAGCGGCCATCAAAGTGATCTCGGCAATCTGCTCGGCCGTCGGGTCGTAATTGACGTGCGTGTCCACCAAAAACAGGAGCCGACCCGGCAACATGAGCCCGTTCATCGCCGCATATTCGTGCGCGCCTTTGCGAAGGCCCAGCACCTGATCGATGTAGTGCAGGTGAATATCGTGCGTGCCGTAGGTGCCGCAAATCATGGCGTCGGCATCACCTTTGCGCACCATCATCGCGCCGATCAGGGACAGGCGACGGCGCATCTCGATTTTGGCCAGTTGGGCGTTCACGCCACTGCGCTGCGTCAGCTGGTGGTACTCCTGCCAATAAGCACGGAAGCGATCATCCTGCTCTGGATTAATCAGCTCAATATCCACACCCGGTTTCATGCGCAGGCCGAACTTCTCTAGCCGTTTCTCGAACACAGCGGGGCGTGCGATGAGAATCGGTTTGGCGATGCCTTCGTCGATCACGACCTGAACAGCGCGCATCACACGCTCGTCCTCGCCCTCGGCGAACACCACGCGGCGCGGCGACTTGCGTGCCGAGTCAAAGATCGGCTTCATCACCGCGCCGGAGTGATACACAAACTGCGCGAGTTGCTGCTTGTAAGCGTCAAAATCCTTGATCGGACGGGTGGCGACACCAGAGTCCATCGCAGCCTTGGCGACCGCCGGCGCGATACGAACGATGAGGCGGGGATCGAACGGCTTTGGAATCAAATATTCGGGACCGAACGACAGCGAACCGCTGTCGCCATACGCTGCCGCCACCTGATCGTTTTGCTCGGCCATTGCAAGGTCGGCAATAGCCTTCACGGCGGCGACTTTCATCGCCTCGTTCACTGTGGTTGCACCGACGTCGAGCGCGCCACGGAAGATAAAAGGGAAGCAGAGAACGTTGGTCACCTGATTCGGAAAATCGCTGCGACCGGTGGCGATGATCGCATCGGGACGTGCGGCCTTTGCGATGTCCGGCATGATTTCAGGCTCTGGATTGGCCAGCGCCAGAATGAGCGGGTTCTTCGCCATTTTTGCGAGCCATTCCGGCTTCAACACACGGGCAGCGGACAAGCCCAGAAACACGTCCGCGCCATCAAGCAATTGATCCACGGTTCGCAGGTCAGTCTGCTTGGCGTAGCGCGCCTTGTTGTCATCCATCTCCTCAACGCGACCCTGCCAGACCACGCCTTGGATGTCCGACACCCAAATATTTTCAATCTTGATGCCGATAGCAACCAACATGTCGAGACAGGCCAGCGCGGCGGCCCCAGCACCCGAGCACACCAGCTTCACATCCTCTGGCTTTTTGCCAACGACGCGCAGGCCATTAGTGACCGCTGCACCGACGATGATCGCGGTGCCGTGCTGGTCATCATGGAAGACCGGAATCTTCATGCGTTCGCGCAGCTTCCTTTCAACATAGAAGCACTCCGGTGCTTTGATGTCCTCCAGATTGATGCCGCCGAAGGTGGGTTCCAGCGCGGCGATGTGCTCGACGAGCTTGTCTGGATCGGACTCGTTCATCTCGATATCGAAGCAGTCGATGCCCGCGAATTTTTTAAACAGAACGGCTTTGCCCTCCATCACTGGCTTCGCCGCGAGCGGCCCAATGTTGCCGAGGCCCAGCACCGCCGTGCCATTGGTCACGACGCCCACCAGATTGCCGCGTGCCGTCATGTTGTACGACTCGGCCGGGTCGCGCACGATCTCTTCACAGGCAAACGCGACGCCCGGCGAATACGCCAGCGCCAGATCGCGCTGGTTGGTCATCGTTTTGGTCGCAGCAATTTCAAGCTTGCCCGGACGCGGATAGCGGTGGTACTCGAGTGCCGCTTCTTTTAGAGTTTGCGCTACCTTGGTGCCATCGCCCATAAGTTCCACCTTGTGTTTGTATCGTAGTAATTGTGTATGAATTTTATGGCGCTTCGCTGTCGGGTGGGGATTGCGCGCCAGTCGCACAGACGCTACCGGGAGCCAATTTCGAGCCTAGCGACAGCGCCCGAAGCCGTAAAGCGCGACAATTTGCCATCCGCCATCATCGCGTCCGCGTAGTTTGCGTCGTTCGCATGGATTAGCGCGGCACGCAATCCACACAGATTCGTAAATTCTTAAGGTATCCCATGGGCAAGATCGAAACACAACTCTCAACAGCAGAAGTAGGCCACTACATCGGCGGCGCGTTACGGGCTGGGACTTCCGGTCGCTTCGGTGACGTTTATAACCCCGCAACCGGCGCTTTAACCGGCAAGGTTGCACTCGCTAACGAGGCCGAAGTCAATGCAGCAGTGATCGCCGCTAACGCCGCATTCCCAGCTTGGGCGGATACGCCACCAATCCGGCGCGCCCGAGTGATCTTCAAGTTTCTTGAGCTGATGAATCAGCACAAAGACGCGCTCGCCGCGATCATCACCTCCGAGCATGGCAAAGTGTTCACCGATGCCCAAGGCGAGGTGTCGCGCGGCATTGACGTTGTTGAGTTTGCCTGCGGCATTCCGCAATTGCTAAAAGGCGATTACACCGATCAGGTCTCCACTGGCATCGACAACTGGACGATGCGGCAGCCGCTCGGCGTAGTTGCTGGGATCACACCATTTAACTTCCCTTGCATGGTGCCCGCGTGGATGTTTCCGGTGGCAATTGCGTGTGGCAACGCGTTTATTCTGAAGCCGTCGCCGACAGATCCTTCCGCAGCATTGTTGATGGCGGACCTGTGGAAACAGGCGGGATTACCTGATGGGATTTTTAGCGTAATTCAGGGCGACAAAGAAGCGGTGGACGCGCTGCTGGCTCACCCAGTTGTGAAGGCTGTGTCGTTCGTCGGCTCAACACCCATTGCCAATTACATCTATGAAACAGGCGCGAAAAACGGCAAACGCGTACAGGCCTTGGGGGGTGCAAAAAATCATATGGTGGTCATGCCCGACGCCGACATTGAGCAAACGGTAGACGCGCTGATCGGCTCGGCCTTCGGCTCAGCGGGCGAGCGCTGCATGGCTATCAGTGTGGCGGTGTTGGTCGGTGATGTAGCCAACAAAATCATGCCGAAACTGATCGAGCGCACCAAGGCGCTAAAAATCAAAAACGGCATGGAATTGGACGCGGAAATGGGACCGATCGTGACCGCTGCTGCGCTTTCGCGAATCACCGGCTACATCGACGACGGCGTGAAAGCGGGTGCGAAACTGTTGGTCGATGGTCGCGGTTTCAAGGCGACTGGATTTGAAGCTGGCTACTGGCTCGGCGGCACACTCTTCGACCAGGTCACCGCCACTATGAAAATCTACAAAGAAGAAATTTTCGGCCCGGTCCTCAGCTGCGTCCGCGTGCCTGATTTTGCTGCGGCGGTATCGCTGGTCAATTCGCACGAATTCGGCAACGGTGTGGCCTGCTTCACCCGCGATGGCAACGTCGCCCGCGAGTTCGCAAGGCGCATCGAAGTCGGCATGGTAGGCATCAACGTGCCTATTCCCGTCCCCATGGCGTGGCACGGTTTCGGTGGCTGGAAACGCTCGCTGTTCGGCGATATGCACGCTTACGGTGAAGAAGGCGTACGTTTCTACACCAAGCAAAAGAGCGTCATGCAACGCTGGCCAGAGTCGATTGGCAAGGGTGCGGAGTTTGTCATGCCGACGGCGAAATAGCGCTACCAGACCCGTGAACGCGGCGACATTGGCTGTCGCACTTGCATTGAGCCTTTAAATAGGTAATAATTTATTTATTACTTAATTAGAGAGCGCCGTGACAACTACCGTCAAGCTACCCAACGCGCTCGAAATGACGTTGCGCCAACACTGCGCAATTTCAGGCGAAAGCATCAGCGACGTCATCCGCGTTGCGCTTGAGGCCCATCTTTCCACGGAAGCGATTGACGCCACGACGACGCCCTTCGCACTGGGTGCCGAGTACTTCGGTCGTTTCGCTGGACTTGCCGATTTGTCGGAAACATTTCGCGATTTGCGCGGTGCTGTCTGGGATGATGTGGCAACCGAGAAATCCGCTCGTCGCTCGACGACGAAACCTTGAGCGCCGCGCGCAAAATCAAGCCCACGGCATCAGTCGTGACACGCATACGTGCCACGCGCGCAACCGTGCTTACCGCCCGCGAGCCGCGCCCATCAAACTACGGCCCCGCAGGTGCGCTCGTGCTCGTCGACAGCGGCCCGCTGCTCGCCCTCTTCAATCGCACAGATGGGTGGCATGGACGCATAACCGAATGGCTGCAAACAAACCCGCGAATCCGGCTCGTCACGACCTGGTGCGTGCTCACCGAGGTCTGCGCCATGCTCTCGCGCCGTGTGCATAACGAGGCTGCGCTCGACGTGCTGCGCTGGGCGCTGCGCGGAGGCATCACAGTGGACGGCGCACCGCAAGATTCGCTGGTGTCCGTGCTCGCCATCAGCGAACGCTTTGCCGACCTGCCGTTTGACCTCGCCGACGCTTCCATCGCTGAGGCCGCAGAGCGCCTGCGTTTACGCCGCATTCTGAGTATCGATTCTGATTTCGACGTTTACCGCGATCATGGCGGGCGACCGTTGCAGAATGTGTTGCTGCGCTGAAATTCGACCGTCTATGGGCTCGGCAAGTACCCGTCCGCTGCAAAACTCCCTCCCTGATAACGCTCGGCAATGACGTTGTCAGATCGCTTGTCACGTAGTGCTTCGGCAAACTTGTCTGCGCTGTGTTTCGGCGCATAACCCAGCGCTTCCGCGCGCGAGTTATCCCACCAGCTAGCACTGTTAGCCGACACGCCGTACACGATGTCGTGGCGGATGGAGGCGGTCAGGCCCAGCTCAACGAGATCGGCCAGATCTTCCGGGTGCACCCAATGCGAGAGCATGCGCGCGTCACTCGGCTCGGCGGCGCAGTGACCGATGCGAATACCCATTGCGCTGAGGCCGTACTTGTCGGCGTACAAACTGGCCACAGACTCCATGAACACTTTGCCCACGCCATAGCGTGAATCCGGGCGCGGCGCGACGTTGCAATCAATGCGTTGCAAGCGCGGATAAAAGCCAACCGCGTGATTGGACGTCGCGTAGACAATTCGACGCACACCTGCATGCAGCGCTGCTTCCCACAAGTTCGCAACCGCCACCACGTTGGCGGGCAGAATCGTTGCCCACGACGCTTCGCGCGGATAACCGGCAAGATGAACGATGGCGTCGACACCCATGAGCAGCGGTGCAATTTGCGCCTCTTGCGACAGGTCGACTAGGTGCGCCGTCTCGTTCGCATGGAGAGCCTCCAATGGCATGCAATCCGCGAGCCGCAGCTCCGTGCATTGCGGCGCGAGGCGTTCGCGAATGTGCTTCGCGATTCGGCCTGCCGCACCCGTGATCAGAACTCGGTTGTACTTCATTTGCGTGTCACTTCCGTTAGTTACACGTTCCGGAAGACTTACTGCGATTGGGTTGCAGCAGCTCGAACCGATGCCGCCGTGTCTGCGTATAAACGGTCTCGCCCTCCGTGCCTGCGTTCCAGCCACCTGTCGCGAGAGCCGTGTTGCGAGTGCTCGGATGCGCCGCGATAAACGCGACGTTGAGCGTCACGCCAAGACCTGACCCCGTAGGCACGGTGATGTGCCCATCTTTCGCTTCAAGCGCGCCGTTGATCGTTGATGCACGCTCAGCCCAGTCTGGCTCCAGACGCTCCAGCATGAGTGCATTAGGAATTGCTGCCAGCAAATGCACCGCCGCAAACTCCGCAACTGGCCCTAGCGAGCCCGAGTGCGGCGCAATCATGAGTCCGTGAGCTTCAGCAATTCCCGCGAGTTTTTTCATTTGCGTGAGGCCACCAAAGCGCCCGGTGTCTGGCTGCAAAACGTCCACCATTTGCTCGTCGATCAACGTGCGCATTTCGTGCAGCGTACCGAGCCGCTCGCCACCTGCGAGCGGTAAATCGACCTTGTCACGAACCAGTCGCCAGCCATCGAGATTGTCGGGGGAAACAGGCTCTTCTAGAAACAACAGATGCAGCGGCTCCAGCGCGCGACCAATCGCCACCGCGTCCGCACCGGTCAGCCACGGCGGTCCATGCAGGTCAACCATCAAATCGACCTTCGGGCCGATGGCTTCGCGAATCGCCCATGCGCGCTCGACGATATTGGCGATGCCGCCCACCTTTACCGCCGCAACACCACGCGCAACGGCGGCCAACGCTGTTTCCACATTCGCCGCGTGGGTGTAGTACGGGACGCGACTTCGCGTCTGCCCGCCGAGCAAGTCCGCCACGGAAGTGCCCAGCCTTTGCGCTTTCAAATCCCATAGCGCGATGTCAATCGCCGCAATCGCGCCGGTGCCGACGACGCCGCTCTGACCATGCCCCATCATCGCAACACGCAGTTTTTGCGTAATGCGTTCGATGTCATTGACGTTCTCGCCAATGAGCCAATGGCGCAAGTCATCAACGGCGACGGCAACGAGTTTTGGCCAGCCCGAGCCCTCGCCAGTCCCGACGAGTCCGGCGTCGGTATGCAGTGTGACGAAGCACCAGTTGCGACTGCCCGCCAGCGCAGATTTGCCCGATGCGGTCCAGCCCGTATGCGGCGGTGCGCCCGCCTGCATCACGTGACAACGGACGTCGGTGATCTTCATTCGGCTTTGATTCCGGCCTGTGTGATGAGCGCAGTCCAGCGCTTCAATTCATCCAGATAGAGCCGCTGAAAATCTTCGGGTTTGGCGCTCGTGACCACGTCGGATCCTAGGCCCTTAATACGCGTAATCACGGCGGGTGATTTCAACGCAGCGATCACCGATGCGTGCAGCTTGTCGACGATGGCTGCTGGGGTTCCGCTGCGCACGGCGATGCCTTGCCAACTGCGGATGTACGCCGCTGCCGGAAGCCCCAGCTCCTTGGCGGATTTCACGTCGGGCAGCGATTCAACGCGCGTGTCCTGCATCACCACCAACGGCTTCATGCGTCCGGCGTCCACCATGCCTTTGAGTGCGCCGGACATCAGGTCAAACATCGTATCGACGTCGCCAGACAGGATCGATTGATTGGCCAGCGCGCCGCCCTTGAATGGGATGTGCAGATATTTGAAGCCCTCAGCGCGTGAGAGAAGTTCCATCGCCAGATGCGACGAAGTGCCGATGCCGCCCGAGGCAGCTTTGAGTGCGCCGTCATTGGTTTTGGCAAAGCGGATCAAGTCGTTTACCGACGCATACTTGCTGTTGGCGGGAACGACCATCACCACCGGCACGCTGGTCATCTGCGACACCATCGTGAGGTCTTTTTCAAGGTTGTATTTCACACCGCCGAGCGAGGGATTCGTCGCGAGATTGATCGCCGCGAACAGAAGGCTGTAACCATCGGCAGGATTGGAAAGCACCGTGGTCGTCGCGATGTTGCCCGAGGCCCCAGCTTTGTTGTCAATGATCACGCGCTGACCGAGCGACTTGCTCATTTCTTCGGCAACCGTACGTGCCACCGAGTCTGCCGCGCCGCCGGGCGCGAAGCCAACGTAGAGCGAGATCGGTTTGTCGGGGAAACTTTGCGCGTGGGTAGCCGATGCGCCGATCAGGCCGGACGCTGCATAGAGCGCGAGGGTGGCAAGTGAAGTTCGTCTTTTGATATCAGTTCGTTTCATGGTTCCTCCTAAAAGTGAATTCGGCGCGGTCGTGATCACGCTGACCCCGAACACGCGGGGCGGGTAGTCCGACAGCGGTTAATGCGGCTTGGCCGCGCCAGACTCACGCACCAGCTTGAGCAGATCAAGCCGCGACGATTCCGTGTGTTCCAGCACGCTGAGCGCAACAGCGTCAACATCCCGCTCGCGCATCGCCGCAATAATCTTCGCGTGCTGTTCAACGACAATGTCCAGCCGCCCCGCGCCGTACCCGTGGGCGCGGCGAAACGCGTCCACCAGCCCGGAGCGTGATCGCAAAATGTCCAGCGCCAACGGGTTGTCAGCCAGCCCGTCAATGAACTGGTGCAACTCACGATTGGCCAGCACGCAGGCCGCCACATCGCCGCTCGACGCCGCGCGCACGTAGGCAGCATGACGCATGTCAATTTCGTCGAGATCAGCCGCTGTCGCGCGCTGCGCCGCCTCGCGCCCAAGCGTCACCTGAACCGCACCGCGCAGTTGATAAAGATTGTCGATATAGCGCTCGTCCACCGCCGGGATCACCGCGCCGCGATGCATGCGCATGTCCACCATGCCCTCGCCCTGCAACTGCAATAGCGCCTCACGCACGGGGTTCGCACTCACCTGATAGTGATCCGAGAGCTGCGCCAGCGTCACATGTGAGCCCAGCGCCCAGATGCCATCGACGATATCGCTGCGGATTTGCTCACGCAGTCGCAGATAGGTTGGGGTGTTGATCGCATTCATGCCTAAATCACACATTATGGATTTTATAAATTCCATAATTTTGGCAATGACGATGAAAAAATTAGTGATTGTTGCGATCAGCTTTTTCGTGTAGACCATGATCAACAGGGGCTAGCACTTCGAAAGTAGTCAAGTCAACTATTGCCATAAATCTGTGCTAGCCCCTACACATTAAGCGTTTCAGCCAAAAGTTGATCGCCGTCCAAAGTCGAACTTATCGTCACCTTTATCATCACGCCCGACGTGTTTGATCCGTCCAAACCCTCTTCGCCGCCAGACTAAAAAATGCCCGCAATCCTCCGCCAAGCCGCCGTAGCCGACCTATCCGGCATCTGGGACGTGCGCTACTCGGTCGCTGAAAACACGCTAACGCGTGGTCGCATCTCGGACGAAGATGTCCGTCGCGAAATTGAAGACACGGGGCGCGGCTGGGTGATCGATGACAACGGTCAGATCCAGGCGTTCGCTATTGGCAACGCGCAGAGCGGCAATATTTGGGCGCTGTTTGTTTTGCCAGCCGCGCAAGGCATGCGCTACGGCCATCGGCTGCACGAAGTCATGATCGACTGGCTGCGCGCTCAAAGCCCTCCCACACTCTGGCTCACAACGGGCTCACAGACGCGGGCTTGCGGCTTTTACGAACGCCGAGGATGGCAGCGCGTCGCAGTGACCGATTCAGGCGAGGCTCGATACGAGTTGCCACGACGACACCACGGGTGACTCACCGACACAAACCCCTTGACCGTTAAAACACGGCGCGGCAGCATTGCCTAATGGACATCCACACTTGGCTCATCTACCTGCTCGCTGCAACCGGGCTTTCGCTCTCGCCCGGGCCCAACGGCCTGCTGGCGCTCACGCATGGCGCGCTACATGGGCGGCGCAAAGCGATGTACACCATCGTCGGTGGCGCGCTGGGGTTTATCGTGGTAATTGCGCTTTCGATGTTTGGCATTGGCGCGCTGCTGCAAACCTCGCTTGTGTGGCTCACGGTGCTCAAATGGCTGGGCGGCGCGTATCTCGTTTGGCTCGGCATTCAGGTGTGGCGCTCGCCGCCGTTGAGTCTTGAAGAGACGAGTTCAGCCGCACCGCGAGCGGGCTGGTCGATGTTTCAGCAGGGCGCACTGTCCGCGATCACCAACCCAAAGGCGACCCTCTTCTTCGCTGCGTTTCTGCCGCAATTCATGGATCCGCATCGCAGCCTGCTCGTGCAATTCGTCGTTATGGCCAGCACGTTTGCCGCCGTAGAAATCGCCACAGAATTCTTCATCGCCAGCATGGCCAACCGCATCAGCCCGTGGCTGCGACGCGTTGGACGACGGTTTAATCAAGTGTGCGGCGGGGTGTTTGTGGCGATTGGGGTAGCGTTGCCGTTGCGGAGTTAAAAGCATCATGACAAGCACATTGAGTACCCGTCCGTGGCATTCCGCCGAACAGCATATCTCGTTGCATTATAGCACCCAGTGCTATAATATGCCATGCTTGCAAAGCAAAGTCCGCTAAGCCAATCGCGCACATTCAAGACTGCATGGTTTGCGAAACATGCGAAGAAGGCTCGCATCAGCGACATCATGCTCTGCGAAGCTCTTTGTGAAATTCAGGCGGGGCTATGTGATGACCTGGGCGGTGGTGTTTTTAAGAAGCGGCTCGCCAACAATGACTATCGCTCGATCATCCTTTCAAGGAGCCGCGGGCACTGGATTTATGAGTATATGTTTGCGAAGAAAGATCGCGGCAACATTGACGAAAAAGAGCTAGCCGCCTTCCGGAAACTTTCGTCTGCGTATGCGATGCTTACGCCCGATCAACTCGCTCAGCTATGCGACGACAGTGATTTACAGGAGATTTGCAATGACGATAAAGCGTAAGTACAACAGCGACGCGTTCGAGGCGATCCACGCGTCGGCTAACGCCCTACATCGCGTTGGCGCAATCAGTAAAACCACGTTACGTGAGTTCGACGAAACCTGCCTGACAACCGCAGAGGAAATAGCGCCGCAACAGATCAAAAAGATTCGTGAAGGCAATCACGTGAGCCAGACGATTTTCGCCCGCTACCTGAACACGAGTGAATCAACTGTGCAGAAATGGGAAACCGGTGCCAAGCGCCCGAGCGGCATGGCGCTTCGTTTGCTTCAGGTCGTGAAGAAGCATGGTTTGACGGTGTTGTCGTAAGCTTGTCGAAACCGCCCGAAAACATGCAGCTCGTTACTACCGCAAAGTTGCCAAAGGAAACCTCAGCGAAGGTAGCTGACCCGGACAATCCTGCGTGGACAGAAGCCATGCTCAGCACCCCCGTACTCAAGCGTGGACGCGGACCGCAAGCAGCCCCGACGAAAGTGCCGACCTCCATTCGTCTCGATGCGGATATTGCGGAATTCTTCAAGGCACAAGGCGCGGGATATCAGTCGCGAATTAATGATGCGCTGCGGGTTGAATTGAATCGGAAATCTTCGCAGCGATTAAGTTCGGCGTTACGTAAAAGCGTTGCTGCGTAACTTGGTTGCTGGTAACACTACCTGACCCCTCGAATTCGCTCTTTCTCACGATTTTATTTTTATGCACTTGAAGCCCGTAAGCCCAGAGTACCTCAGGTGGAAAAATATGGTACGACGAGTACTGCTCATGCCAACCGGTAAGCAGTGGCGTGCTTGGTCTCTGCCTTCCAAAATTGGTCTCATTAGTCTTTACATTGGGCTCGCAGGCCTATTAGTTTCATTGGTGCCCATTGCGACCACGGAGCCCGCCAAAGAAAGATTGGTTAGCAAGATGGAACGTCTAAACCATGATCGGAAATGGAGCGAACTGAATAGCCTGTTAAACGAAATCGCAAACAGGGATGACTTGCGCGTCGAGTTCAACTTTTTCAAGGGCCGACTATGCCTGTACAACCCTACTTGTATTGAACCGCCAGAATACTATTTTGGGCGACTGCCTGCAGAAACCGAGTACTACACAAGAGCGCTTAAGAGCATACTTTTTTACGGCAGCGAAATGTACAACGGAGAAAAGGAAGCTCGCAGACGGTACTTTAAAAGTATCTCCGAGAAATTTCTCCCGGATAAGCCGTACCAACCACTTAGTTACATACTGTCCTTTGCTAGTCTGGAGGACGATAACTATGAAGGGGCGCTCGCGTTATTGCAAAAGTTTCGATCACAATATGAACACGTCGTCGACTTTAGGAAAATTCCTGTAACAATTTATGCTGGAGTCGGCGGTGTAGCGCGTATCGATTGGTATGGACAGGCTTTGGCAACTCTACTATACGCCAACATAAAACTGGCTATTGCGGCACATAACCTCGGAAAAGACTCAGAGAAGGCGGAAGCAGTTCGGATTTGGAAGACGCTAAACACATATCAAAGCGGTCAAAAGCTCTGCGAAAATTGGAATGGGAATTTTCTTCCGCGTAGCAGCGCAATCAGCATTTCAAGTAATGCGGGGCTGTTCGGCGCGTTCGAGTATGTATGGGGCATGAAGTTTATTGTCGAGCAACAAGCTACCGCGCTTAACCTGATTGCTAGTGATGCAAATTCAACCAAGAAAATTTATTGGTCAGTGCCTTGAACTCGCAGAGCGTAGCGCTCGCGGTTCCGCTTAGCAAGGTAGGGTGGATGCGCGAGGCGCTATCCACCGTCGTTGCAAATCAACCAATGATGGATGACCCTTCGGGTATCCATCCTACGCACCGATCAAGAGGTCATCTTGCCCGCGTCAAACGAAAAGCCAAACGTCCTATTCATCTGCAGCCGCAACCAATGGCGCAGTCCGACAGCGGAGCAGATTTTCCGTAAACATCCTTTGATGTCAGTGCGCTCTGCGGGTACGAGCCCGAATGCGCGGCGCAAAGTTTCGGCGGACGACATCCATTGGGCAGACGTGATTTTTGTGATGGAGGAGAAGCACAAGTCGCGGCTTATCTCGGAGTTCTTGCGATTGCTCGCCGGCAAAACCATCCATGTGCTGGACATTCCGGACGAATACAAATATATGGATCCGGAGCTGGTGGAGCAGCTCGAATCGTCGGTGGGTGAACCTGTAACCTTTCCGTTGAGTACTAAAGAGACGAGAAAGTATGAAAGCAGTAACAAAGAAATTGGCGGAGTCAAAGGTTTCGCCTGTGGATAAG
>JAYVPF010000257.1:0-15923 GCA_043757535.1 Burkholderiales bacterium | reverse complement strand
TCACCGCGAGGTTTCGCGTATGACTCCGGATGTTTCGCCTCGCTCAACATGACAGTACGGGTTTCAGGGCTTCTGTCTGAGGCAAGTAACTAATCAGGAAGACTTATCATCAGGCGGTCGATTCCGCAGAAATGACTCGAGCTCGCCTACTTTCGGCGGATCGAGCATCTCTAGGGACAAATCCCATTTTGGTGTGCCGTCATCGTCGTTGGCACCGCGCGATTCCCAATCGATGATCGACGCCAGATCAGCCTGCTCGCCGTCAAGTGCCTCGTGCAATTGCAGCAATAGAAGAATATCGCGATAAGCGGCAAGACTGAACCCGAGCCGGGATCCACCGCGATTGTCGTAGAGCAGTTCTTCGAGGAACGTGCGCGCGTCCGCTGTTCCCCAGTCGCGTTGCAACATCGCGACCAAATGCGGGAACGCTTCCAGTCCGTCGTCCAGGGCCAGCTCGTGCCCGTAGTTGTCCCAGTCTGGCATCCGCCCATTGAAGTGCGTTCGGAATTTAGGTGCCAACTCGTCGTAACCTGCGCGGTTGTTAGTGTGTCGATAAAGCTCGAAAATCATGAGCCACGCCGCTGGCGAATCACGTTCTCCTGCTTGTTGCTCGATGTGATCGCGCAGAATCTCAATGGCCTGGTCACTGCGCCCCAGATCGACATAGACCTGTGCTTCGTCGGTTACCTGTGAGAGTTCGGTGACGTCAACGTGACGCGTCGTGTCACGCAGCTGAAACAACGGATTGTTCAGGCGATCAGAGGCCTCCCGTTCGGCGACGACGGCTGATTGTGGGCGCCCGAGTGGGTGCGTCATCGTCGGCAGCAAGGGGTCTGGTTTGGGTTCCGGTACAACGGCAGGTGCCATGACGGCTGGCGCAACGCCGATCACAGGCGAGCTGCGGTCTCGCGTCGTCAGGGTCTGCTCAAATATTTGGTCGTCGCGCAATGTGGGAGGCGCGGTGCTGAACGTGTCAGCACTGCTTTGAGCGCGTTTCTGACGTAACAGGAACCCGAGTAAACCCAATACCAAAAGTACGCCCGGAACCCATACCCATTCGCGCCAGTTCCAGCCAGACTGAACGGGTGCCACTGCATGGCCCCCCTTGGCGTTGGCTACTGCGGCTGCGCCGACCGCTGCAGATTCAGGTTTTGCCGTCAATCCGGCTGCGCTCAGCTGTAATTGCAACTCCGCCAACCGTCGCTTGGCGACAACGAGATCGGCTTCAAGGCGAGGCGACAAATCCTCCTCGATCGGCGCATTGAGCAGACGAGCACGGCGTTCGCTGGCAATCGCAACTTGAAGCTCGTCAATCGTTCGCGCCGCGCCCGGTTGCGCAGGCTCGAAGGACGGTAAGTCGCTGGCGATTTTGAGTCGCGGTACGGCAAGTGCGGCGAGCGATGCGTCGCCTACGCCCGCGCTGCCTGCGCCGGTTGCCTCCTGAACGCGGAGCTGATCTTGCTGCTTCGTTGCAGAGCCTCGATCCAGGCGCAGCGATCTGTCGACGTTGTCTGAGGATCGGGTGACATTGCGCGGGCTGTCAGCCGAACCGGCGCGATCGCTAGCCTTAGCTGCCGCGGCTTTCACTCTGGCTGCACGAGCCGGTTGGCTGCTCTCAGCTACGTTCGCAGTCGTACTTGCCCTGGCGTCCAACGAAGCGGGTGCAACGGCAACCGTCAGGTCGACGTTCGCGCCCGAAGACAGTGGTGGTGTGAGGACCGGTGCGGGGCGCGTTGTTTCCGCCACCTGAAGCGGTTGCGGGTCGACTAGCAACGTATAGTCACGCCGGATCGGGCTATCACAGCCCGCCTCAACGCTCACCCGTACGACAGGATCATCGACCGAACGATTGCTACGAATGATCAGAAGTGGCGGGTTCGACGAGGTTTGCAATTCAATGCGAGCCTGCGAAATCACCGTCAGACCATCGTTGCGTGATGGCGTCACCACGCGAAAACAGCGCGGCTCCAGAGAATCGCCCGTTGCTCCCAGCAATGGAATCGCCAGACGAAGCGGCTGGCCCAAATAAGACGTGACCTGCTCGGCGCCAAACGACAACGCGAACGAGTTTGGCGACAGCGTTGCCACCCACAGCGCAGCCACGCAAGACGCAACCGCGCCCAACGCCGAGCGAGGCTTGCTAGCTAGTTGACGCGTCAATCCGAACTCCCCATAGCGCAGAACACATGCCTTCGTTGTTATTGGGAAGAGTGTAACGAAGAAATCCGAATCGGGCCACGTCCGGCAGCGGGTTAACCAACGGATTCAACATTAACGAACTCGCGTTCGCCACGCATTCGAGCGATGCGTGCAATTAAAAGCTCAACATCCGACGGCGAGTCAACAAAATTGAGACCTTCGGTGTTCACGAACATCACTGGCGCGGCGTCGTAGCTGTGGAAAAAACGAGTGTAGGCATCTGACAGCCGCGCCAGATAGCTCGGGCGCAGTTGTTGTTCAAAGCGAATGCCGCGATGGGCCACACGTTGCACAAGCACGTCAGTGCGGGCTTGTAAGGCGATGACCAAATCTGGCTTTGGCGATTGCGGTTGCAGGTGCGAATAGAGCTTGTGATACAGCGTCAGCTCGTCGGAAGACAGGGTCAGTGCTGCAAACAGCGGATCCTTTTCCAGCAGGAAATCGGCGACAACACCGCGGGAAAACAGGCTCATCTGAGACAAAGTTTTCACCTGATCGGCGCGCTGAAACAGGAAATTTAGCTGCGTGGCTAGCGCGAATCGTTCTGGCTCGGCGTAAAAGCGCTCCAGAAACGGATTTTCCGCTGGCGCTTCCAGCAGCAAATCACGACCGAGTTTCAGGCCCAGTTTGCGGGCAAGACTCGTCTTTCCGACGCCGATGGCACCTTCCACGACGATGTATCGAAGTTCGCTCAATTCCATGATGAATTGTGGCTTAATTTGCGGATGTTGGTCGACGCAACCCGATGCAAACAATCACGGGCGTTTCCGTGATCGGGAATCACAACATCGGGCGCAATTTCAACAAGCGGCATCAGCACAAAATCGCGCTCGTGCATGCGCGGATGCGGCAGGGTCAGATCGGGCGTGTCGACAGCAGCGTCGCCGTAAAGCAGCAGATCAATATCGAGCGTTCGGGCTCCATTTCGCGTACCGTCGCGAACGCGTCCATGCGTTGCCTCAATGCGCGACGTTGCGTGCCACAAGTCGTGAGCCGATAGCCTGGTTTGAATTGCAATGACCGCGTTTAAGTAATCAGGCTGCGGTTGGTCGCTGCCCCGCACGGGGCTTTGGTAGAGCGAGGATGTGCGGACTATCGCCACCCCCGGTATCGCGTTGATCGCTGCACGCGCTGTCACCAGTTGTTCCACCGGATCGCCGAGATTGCTACCCAGCGCGAGATACGCGATTGCTGGCGCTGTCACGCGTTGTCGGCTGTCTCACTAGCGCCGCCTTCCGAGCCACCCTCGCCATCGCGCCGCCTACCGCGACCGCCGCGTGATCGACGGCGGCGTCCCGGCGAATCCGCGCCCGCGCCTGCCGGGTTTGCATGGCGCGCTTGCGCGCGCTGCCGTTGGCTGATCAGCTCCTGACGAATATCAGGGTCAGATTCGATGAAATTAGTCCACCAATCGGCGAGTTCCTGCTCCACTTCACCGGCGGCCGCACGTAGCAGCAAAAAGTCGTAGGCAGCACGAAAACGCGTCTGCTCAACCACACGCAGCGCGGCCTTGCTGGTGCGCTGTTCAAAGCGCGGTTGCATCAGCCAAATCTCGCGCGTCACGCCAGCAAATCGCTGCGGCAACGTAATGGTTTCGCGCTGTCCGTCGATCACCTCTTCCATCGCCTGCAGCAGCGCAGGAATGCGGTTTTCGCCGCGTCCTTCTATCTCGTTCCAGCGCTTGACGACTTCGTGCCAGAGCAGGCTCGCGAACAGGAACGCGGGCGAAACAGGCTTGTCTTCGCGGACACGGCGATCCGTATTGTCGAGCGCCAGTTCAATGAATTTCTGCCCACCTGGCTGCTGATAAATCAGATCGAGTAGCGGCAACAAGCCCTCCGCCAAACCATGTTTGCGCAACGCCGCCAGCGTTTCATTGGCATAGCCGGAGAGCAGCAACTTTTGAATCTCGTCGAACAGCCGCGCGGGCGGCACGTTTTTTATGAGATCAGCGTTCTCGCGAATCGGCACGACCGTCGTTTTTGCGATATCGCATTTGAGTTTCACCGCGAGCCTGATGGCCCGCAGCATCCGCACCGGGTCTTCACGGTAGCGAACTTCGGCTTTGCCGATCAGGCGTAGCGTTCGCTTCTCGACGTCCTTGAGTCCACCGAGAAAATCTACGACAACGTCGTGCATTGGATCGTAGTACAGCGCGTTGATTGTGAAGTCGCGCCGCGAAGCATCCTCGGCCTGCGTGCCGTACACGTTGTCCGAGGTAATGCGACCCGTCGAATCGGATTCAACTTCGCCCGCGCTCCTGCTGCCATCGGTCGTTTTGACTGTATTGCTGCGAAACGTCGAGACTTCGATCGTCTCGTCGCCAAACATCACATGAACGAGCCGAAAGCGACGCCCGATGATGAAAGCGCGCCGAAACTCGTGTTTCACGTCTTCCGGACGTGCGTTGGTAGCAACGTCAAAGTCTTTCGGTATGACGCCCAGTAAAGCGTCGCGAACCGCGCCGCCCACGATGTACGCCTCAAACCCGGCGCGCTGCAATTTGTCGCAGACGTACACGGCGTTTTTGCTCATGTGCTCGCTGTGGATGCCCAGAGATTTCCCCGAATGCTCCTTGCGGACGGCTGTTTTTTTAGGCAGGACGCGCTCGATAAATGCTTTGATCACTCGGCAAAACCTAGGTAGGCGCATCGGGCAGGCGGTGATCTTTTGATCGGCGCTATCGATGCAGTGCCCCGCAGCGTCGTCATGTCGCTAACCGCTTGGCATTCACGTGCTGGCGGCTAGGGAAATGACCCCGAAGGGCGGTGGAAGGGTGATTCGATTTGGGGGCGATTATATCGGTCGCGACGGAACCACGGGGGTTGCGCGTCAGTTTCCAGCCAGCATCGGGCGTCTAAAATCGCGTGATTCCACAACCCAAGAGCGATACACACGCCATGAGCTTCGACAAACTCTCCTCCGGCCGCGACGCGCCAAACGACATCAATGTAGTCATCGAAATCCCGATGAACGGCGAGCCGATTAAATACGAAGTCGACAAGGAGAGCGGCGCGATTTTTGTGGATCGTTTCATGTCGACTGCGATGCACTACCCGTGCAACTACGGCTACGTCCCGAAAACGCTCTCCGGCGACGGCGATCCGGCGGACGTACTAGTGCTCTCTCCAGTGCCGCTAATGCCGGGTGTCGTGGTGCGTTGTCGCCCGATCGGCATGCTCAAAATGCAGGACGAAGCCGGTAGCGATGAAAAAATCCTCGCGGTTCCTGTCGATAAATTGACCAGCATTTATCGCAATGTACAAAGCCCACGCGACTTGCCACCGATTGAGATTGACCGTATTACGCACTTCTTCGAACACTACAAAGATCTGGAGGCTGGCAAGTTCGTCAAGGTGCTCGGTTGGACTGAGGCAGCAGAGGCACGCGCGGAGATCGTTGCTGCTATGGAGCGGTTTAGCACGAAGAAGTAGTCTTAGTTTGTAGGGTGGGCAGCCCGTGCCCGCCGAGACGTTGTGATTGGCGAAAACGTTGAACCGCCAAGGTTTGGTGGGCACCGGGTGCCCACCCTACGGCTCCCACGGACGGTCGTCCGCACCGCCGTCTAACACTTCGCGCCACAATGGCGCCATTCATCGCAGGCGACAGACCGCATCGTCCTACTACGCAAACATTCGTCCATCGAAACCAAAACGCGACGGAGTCAATGATGAGCGAATTTGCAATCCAAATCCTGAAGAACACGCCGATCTGGGTGTGGGCGATTCTGGTTGCACTGATTTACCTAGGCAGCAAACAACTGAAGGCGAGGGTGGTCAAGCGCTACTCAGTGCTGATCGCGCCGGTGGTGTTTTTGTTCGTGGGGCTTATGGCTGCGGGTCGCGGGCCGGTCGGCTTCGGCGCTTGGGCGGTGTCTTTGATCGGCTTTGCCGTCGTTACCTTTTTCGTTTGGCGGCCCACCGCTGGCGCTCGCTACGAGGCTAGTGGTGATCGCCTGCACTTGCCGGGCAGCGTCGTACCAATGATGTTGATGCTCGCGATCTTCCTGCTGAATTATGTGATCAATGTGGTGCTCGCTATCAATCCGGCCTACCGCAGCGAACTCGCGTGGCAAGTCGGCCCGGCGTTGATACTGGGCGCGCTTTCAGGCGTGTTCATCGGACGCGCAACGACACTGTTTCGCATGAATCGCGCAAGCCCATCCGTCGTTGCTGCCTAAGACGCAAAAACACGTCAAACATGGACGCCAAGCTCGAAGCGCGCTTGAACCCGAGCACGGACTACCACCCGATGCAGGTGATTCCAATCTTCAGGCGCTGGCGTCCTTCAACGCTGCGCAACCTGATCCTCACCGGCATCATGTGCGCCGTGATCGCTGCGATCATCTCAATCACGATTTCGGCGTTCGGCGGACACCTCACCTGGCAGCGTATTTTTGACATCACCACAGTGACGTTGTCCATCGGCTACGTCCAGCACTACGTCTACAAGTTTTTCATCTCAACGGCGAGGCGGCGACCACGCTTAGCGCGCTGGATCATGCATCCGGCCATTCTTGGTCTGGTGCTTCCGGTAGGCGGTATTTACATCGGCTATTCCCTCGGCCTGGCGATTGTCACGCGCGGCACCGTCTTCCGCTTCAACGAGGGCTGGCGCGAATTCGTATTTGCCTCCTGCATCGCCGTCGCCATTGGTTGGGCGTTGTGGGAGACCGTCGAAGCCAGCCGCAAGCGCGAGGTTGAGGCACGCGAACGCGCTGAGCTTGAAGCCTCGGTCGCTCGGGCTGATCGTGAGAGAGCGCAGCACGATCGCGAGCGCGCGATGGCAGAACTGAAAACCCTGCGCGCTCAAGTCGAGCCGCACTTTCTCTACAACACGCTCTCGAACGTCGTCAGTTTGATCGAGCGCGAACCGAAAACCGCGAAGCACATGACCGAGCGGCTGATCGGCTATCTGCGCCACACGCTGGACGCATCGCGGCGAGAGCACGCGACGGTCGGCGACGAGCTGGAAATCATCGCGGACTACCTTGAAATTTTGCGTATCCGCATGGGCGAACGGCTGTGCTATTCGCTGGACGCCAGTGACGTAGTGCGCGCCATGCCGCTGTCGCCGATGCTGCTGCAACCGCTCGTCGAGAACGCGATCAAGCACGGGCTGGAGCCGAAGATTGAGGGGGGCAATGTGACGCTCTCAGCGCGTGTGGAGGACGGCGCGCTGCGGATCGAAATCGCTGACACCGGTTTGGGCTTTGGCGTCGCGACCGATACCGGTGGCAGCGGCAGCGGGCTGGCGAACGTTCGTGCACGATTGAAAGCGCTCTACGGCGACGCCGCGAAGCTCACGATCGACCCGCTCGCTGAACCTGCCACCGGCACAAAAATCGTTCTTAATATCCCTCTTTCAGCGTAGCAACTTTTTCGTGAAACGACGTAATTGCGGGGGCTGACGTTGATAAATAGCTTAAGTCAACTAATGATGAAAAACGTACCGAGCCCCAATTCTTTGGGACTTTCAGCCATAAGTTGTTAAGAATTCTCGAGGTATTTTTATGTCCAATTTCACTGCGCTGATTGCTGAAGACGAAACCCATCTAGCCTTCGCACTGAAAGACGCGCTCGCACGCATCTGGCCCGAGTTGCGCATCGTCGACGTCGTCGGCAACGGCCCTGCCGCGATTCACGCTGTGGATCACCATGCGCCCGACGTGCTGTTTCTCGACATTCGCATGCCCGGCCTCAGCGGGCTACAAGTGGCGGAACGCTTGGCGGGAACAGGGTCAGGCACAGGCCCGCTCGTCGTTTTCGTCACCGCGTACAACGAGTACGCAGTGCAGGCTTTCGAGCGCGAGGCTGTGGACTATCTGGTGAAGCCGGTCAACGATCAGCGCCTTGCAGAAACCATCGAGCGCCTGAAAAAGCGGTTGACCGCGACGCAAACAGAAGCCGAAACCAGCGAACTTGCCCGTGCGCTCGACCTGATCAAACGCCTCGCTGGCGGCGGCAACGGCGGCGCTACCTCATATCTGAAATTTTTTCGCGCAGGCATTGGCGACACCGTGCGCATCGTGCCTGTGGACGAAGTCACACATCTGCAAGCGCAGGACAAATACGTCTCGCTCTACACCGCTGACGGCGAGCAATTGATCCGTATTTCACTCAAAGAATTAGCCGATCAACTCGACCCGAATCTCTTCGTGCAAGTTCACCGATCAACCATCGTCAACATGCGCTCGGTCGTCACCGCAGATCGCGACTTCACCGGGCGCGTCATGCTCACGCTCAAAGACGTGAAAGAAAAGATTCAGGTGTCACGGCAATACGCGCACTTGTTTGCGCGGATGTAGTGCTGTGAGAGCGTTCCGCACTTTTTTGATTGCGATCGGCTTGCTGGGTGGCGCAGTATTTACGATACTTTTCGCAATTTCACTGCTCTCGCCCATCTGGATTGAGCGCGCGGCGAAAGAAATCATTCGCGCCGAAGTTTCAAAAAGGGTGTCACGACAGATTGATGTGTTTGATCAAAACGCGCTTGTTGAAAAAGCGAAAGCAATGCTCCCGGAACTGGATCGCAAGATCAATCGCGGGCGATCACTTCTTGATTCGCGTATCGCTCAGGCGATAGACGCTGCCTTTGCCAAGATGCAGAATCCCAACTGCGAATGCCGACGTTTTCTGACAAAGAGCATTCGCGATTCGTATGAGCGAGAGGTTTCGCTGGTTGAGCAAACGAGACATCGTTTGACGGAGTTGATTCAGAGTAAGTACGGCGAAACGGCGGCGAGGCTCATGCTTGAGTTCCGGATTTTTAGCGGCACCAATGCTGTTTTGTTTTTGTTGCTGGGGTTGTCGCCGCTGGTCAAAAAAGCCGCGCGATTTCAATTGATTCCGGTCGCAGTCCTCGTGTTCACGACGTTTGCGTTGTGCAGCTGGTTGTATGTGTTCAAGCAGGACTGGGTGCACACACTCCTGTTTGCGGATTACTTGGGCTGGGCTTACATCGCGTGGGTTGGGGCAAGCCTGATTTTTTTTGGTGATTTGCTGCTCAACCGCGCCAGAGTTACCGCGAGTGTGTTGTCCAATTTTGGCGGTGGTATAGGGGTTTCGCCCTGTTGACTGCGTTCAAAGCGCGCGGCATTTCCGCGCTAATCTACTGCGGCTTGTATCAATTTGCGGTGGGTTAAAAACCCAATCTACGCCTTCGCATAAAACACGTTGAAATCGTTCCTCTCATCCTGCCAAAGCTGAGGCTCCGTAAAGCCCGCTTCAATCAGAATGCTGCGGAATTGTTCGGGCGAATATTTATACGAATTTTCTGTGTGAATGCGCTCGCCTTGCGTGAAGCGGCGAGCTGCGCCGCGAATGCGAACACTGACATCCCGGCGCGCTTCAACATGCATTTCGATCCGCCCAAGCGCGGCGTTATAAAACCCGCGATGTTGCCAGTCACGCACGTCGAAATCGGTGCCTAACAATTGATTCACGTGGCGTAGCGTGTTCAGGTTAAACGCAGCTGTAACGCCCAGCGCGTCGTCATACGCCGCATCAAGTCTCGCAGAGTCTTTTTTTGCGTCGATGCCGATGAGCAAACCGCTGCCAGATGCAGTGCAGTGGGCGCGAATCTGCTTCAAAAACCAGAGTGCTTCATCGGGCAGAAAGTTGCCAATTGACGAGCCCGGATAGAAGAAGAGGGTGGGGGCTTTCTTGATAACGGCGGTAACGTCAAGTACACGCGAAAAATCGGTGATGAGTCCTGCAAGTTCCGGCGCGTCCGCGTTGCCGGCGAGGCGAGCGAGCGCCTCTTGCGCGGCAGTTTCCGAGATGTCAATCGCGGCATAGCGCGAAGGTTTCAAGGATGGGAACCAAGCTTCGGCTTTGACCGAGTCGCCAGAACCCAAATCTACAAACTGCTTACCTGTGCCGACAACGCCTGCGATTTCAGTGCGATACTTTTCGAAGATGGCCGCCTCAGTGCGCGTCGGGTAATACTCCGGTGTGAGCACGATGGCGTTGTAGAGCGTCGAGCCAATCGCGTCGTAGAAAAATTTTGGTGGAATACTCGCTGCGGGCGCAAGCAGGCCACGCTCCAGCGCGTCCAGTTCGGTCTTGGCATCGAGCTTTAACGTGTTGGTAATCGTGAAGCTGCGGGCGGGTTTCGCGTCGTCTGTGTCGTTGATGCGGTGGGTGGTGATCAAGTGATGTGCCGCCATGAACAGCCTCTATTTGGCTAGCCGAATGCCGCTGAATTGCCAGCGCTTCTCAGGTTGGAAAAAGTTCCGGTAGGTTACACGGGCGTGACCCTTGGACGTCGCCGATGAGCTGCCTTTCAGCACAAACTGGTTACACATGAACTTGCCGTTGTATTCGCCGACCGCACCAGCCGCCGCCATGAAACCGGGGTGGCCCAAGTAAGCCGACGCAGTCCATTGCCAGCGCTCGCCGAAGCACTGAGTCAGACCGTCAGAATGGTTCACAGCATGCTCCCACTCGGCCTCAGTCGGAAGCCGCGCGTCGGCCCAGCGCGCATAAGCATCCGCTTCAAAAAAACTGATATGACAGACCGGTGCATCGAGGTCCAGCGACTGCGTTCCGTGCAGCGTAAATTCGATCCACGCGCCGTGATGTTCACGCCAATACATTGGCGCATTCCAGCATTCATTTCGCACACGATCCCAGCCTTCGGATAGCCACAGGTCGTGCCGCGAATAACCACCATCCGCAATGAACGCAAGGTACTCGCGACTGCTCACAAGACGATTAGAGATTTGGTAAGGTCGTAGAAAAACCTGATGACGCGGGGGATTCATTGTCGAACGCAAATTGCTCGCCGTCATAGCCGATTTCAACGAGCCCCCCCGCGAACGATGACCAGGCGGACAGGCTCGTTGTCGCGGCAGTGGCTTCGACGTTCGCCTCTCGATACACCGGTGAACACGGGTTCATCGAGAGCATGTGTTTCAGATCTGTAAGCATCAATTCGTGATGCTGCTGCTCGTGATTAAGTCCCAGCGTGATCAAGCTATGTGCAGCCGCAGCGTGCGACTCGCTGGCGAGAAATTTAAGCATTGCCGCGTCGACATGAGCACGGTATTCGCGAATGCGGTCGAGTGACGGTCGCGACAGCAATCCGCGCTCGGGGCGAGGATGCTTGTCACCGATCCCGTTGTAATAACTGTTAAACAACACTTTGAAAGCCGGATCGAACGCGCGGTATCCGTCAGCGTAAGGCTCAAGAATGAACGTTTCGAAGAACCAGCTAGTGTGCGCTAGATGCCACTTGATCGGGCTCGCGTCCGCCATCGATTGCACCTGACAGTCCTCGGGCGAAAGCGGCGCGACAAGCTCATCCGTATGAGCGCGTACCTGGGAAAACTGAGCGGACAACGATTGTGGCGTTGTCGCAGCGGCAACGAGCGCCTGTAAGGGAGCGTCGGAATTCATAAATTGACGCATATTCTTCGTCTCCCCCATAATGCAAATCTATGCAATTTATGGGCTACTCACCCGCAATACAAGCCGCTCAAAGCGTATTCAAATAGTACGTGCAAAACAGTCAACTGGTTTCGACCGACCATTCCCCACCCGCCAGATACGCTATTCCTCCATAGCGTTCGGCGAGGTGCTCCGTTTTGAAGCCCGACAGCGCACACAGCTTCTGCCAGGGCGCATCATAGTCTGCGAAGGTAGTGCAGTACGGGCGTTGCCGCCATTGCACCCACGGATTTAAGATGGCGAACGGCCCGCGAAAGAATTTGCCACCGGCCAGAGCAAATCGCGCACTCGGCTTGGCCGTGGTCGTTAGCGCAGTGAGCGCAGCATCAGATTGCAGCACGTCGTGCGTGAACATCAGCAGAAAAGCATTGACCTGAACGGGCGGGACGTTAGTTGACAGCGCTTCAACCGCGCTGTCGATGAATTGAACGTTGCCGAGGCGTTGTGATCGGGCACGCGCTTTTGCCTTCGCCATCATGGCAACGCAGGGCTCTACCGCCAATACTCTACCAGCAGGGCCAACAGCCATCGAAAGTGCCGCCAACGATTTTCCAGTGCCGCAACCGACATCCATCACCACGTCGCCAGCGGCGAGCCGCAGCAATCGGTGCGCATCGCGTCGAATCGGCTCCAGTCTTGGCGTCAGATCGTCGTAGCGCTCGGCGAGTAGCGTGTATTGGTTATTGGAGCGGGCGAGGTCGGCTGAGAAATCGAGTAGCTGCATGAAAATCCGGCGATTGCTGATTGGCCTGACCAACCGTCGTTTTGTGGCTAACGATCCTTACACTGGCGACAAAAAATCGATGCGACTCAAACGAGATAGCGCGAGACTTGCGCCCGATTGGGCGCACCGATGCGGCCACCGAACACCTCGCATTTGAGGCTTGCCGCGACGCAGGCGAAGCGCCCGTTCTCTTGCGCAGACATGCCCTCAACCACGCCCAGTGCGTATGCGCCGTGGAACACGTCACCCGCGCCCAGCGTATCGACCGCCGTGACCGAGACGCCTGCTGCGTGTTCAACGCGCCCCGTGCTTCTGTCAAGCCAGAAGAAACCTTCCGCGCCGCGCGTAACCCCGACGAACGTCTCGGGCAACATCGCTTGAACCCGTTGAAGTTGTGACCGTACATCGTCCTCGCCAACATGCGCGGCAAGGCCTGTTTCGCTGTAGAGCACATGCGTTGCGTGCCTCGCCAAATCAGCGAGCAGACCGTCAGCGCCGACCTCGGCATCCAGAATCGCCGGAATGCCCGCAGCCCGCGCGGCGTCAAGTACCGCCGCCGCGCTCTCGGGCCAGCGCACCTCCGTAAGCACCGCTGAGAATTCACCGTTTGCAATGCGATCCAGCGGCAACCAGTCCGTGCCGTTCGGCAGCGCCGGGTCGTGCCGCGCAATCACAATGCGCTCGCCGTCGCCATCGATCACTACCGAGCAGAACGATCCTTTGACGCCAGGGACGTAGCGGACTTGCTTGCAGTCGAGTCCGGCTTCGGTTAATGAAGCGATGGCAGCGCGACCGTTGGCATCGTCTCCCACACGCGCCCAAAACTCCGCGCTTCCCCCAAGCTTCACGATCGCGCATGCAGCGGACGCGCTCATGCCGTCGCCGATCTGAATCGCCTCGTCAGGAATGATTTTGGCGGAGCCTCGCGGTAAATGAGCAACCCGGAAAATGGTCGTCCAAGCGCAGGCACCGACACAGAGAATGGGCTTCAAGTCGCGGCTCCAACCGTTGCTGCGCGCGCCCGCACGCCTCGGTGCGCCGACGGAATGCCCGACGCGAACAGCACGCCGCCACTTACCAACAGCGCAGAAATGCCAAATGGCACCACCGCAGCGCCAAACGCGAGCGGTACCGCCACCGAGCAGCTATTGCTGAGCACCGAGCGCAGTCCCACCGCCTCACCACCGCGCCCGACAGGCGACGCGGCGTGCAACAAGGACAGCATGTTCGGCTGGCTCATGCCCACCGCGCACCCGAACAGCAGGCCCAAGGCCATCAAGGCAGGCGCAACACCTGCCCACGGCAAGGCCATAAACACCAACGTGACCACTGCGAGCGACACACGCAATATCTGCCACTCGTTCGCCCGTCGCGACAACCACGGCATGGTCGCTCGCGCAGCGAACGTGCCTACAGCAAACAGCGAAAACACCAACCCAATCACGGACGCCGAATAGCCCAGCCGATGCCCCAATACGGGCAGCATCACAATGAACAAGTCCCACGACGCACTCATGATCATGTTCACCCAATAAATGCGGCGCATTTCGGGTGTGGCTAGCAGGTCGAACACGCGCGGTTTTTGCTGTACTTCACGTGCTTCTCCGTCCTCATTCACCGCCGACTCCTGCTCAAGCACGGTGACTGGCGCGGCAGCGGGGCGAGGCAAGTCGCGAGCCCGCGTCACCACCAACCATGCGGCGACGCAGGAAAACATTGCGAGTGCGACAAACGCCGAGCGGAATCCCAACGCGTCAATCAGAACGCCCGCGATGAACGGTCCGATCGTGCTCGATGCCGAATGCCCCAGCGCAAACCAGCCGAAATTTGCCAGCCGCTCAGACGGCGTCGCGTGCGCCACGAGATAGCCTACCGTATGTTGCGACGCCACCGACAGCACGTTGAAGCCAAAGCCAATCGTCAACGCCATCAGCAGGAGCGTTGGCAGCGACAGATAAATCACCGGCATCCAGGCGCCCACGAGCACGAGCCCAATCCCCAGCCGCATGACGCGGGTCGCGCCCACCCGATCCACCCAGCGTCCGATCGACAGCGCTGTCAATACTGAAATGATCGAGAACAGCGCCATGAACACACCGACCAGATACTCAGCATTTCCGGTCTGCAAAATGTAGAGCGAACCGGTAACGCGACCACCAGACAACGCCATATGCCCAGTCAAATTGATCAGGATCAGCGGCAGCAGGAACGGGGGGAGACGCGAGAAGAACGAGGAGAGCACATTTTTATTTTAGGGGGCGTTAACCCGCGAACCTTACGGATAGATCGTAAAACAGCGTGGTGCCGCCTCGGGCGCTTAGGGTTTGCACGAAAGTGCGCATCGACCGAGAAGCCGCCGCCGTGGGCTTAGCTTGCCATGCCTTTGACGGCATGCGACTTCCGGTGGCCGCGTGCGACGAAGGCGCGCAGGATGCGTTTGCGCACGTTGGCCTGCACTTGGGAGATTGCCGCCTCGTCGATCTGTGCCGGGTGAAACGGGATCAACTGCGCGTTAGCCGAATAGGGCGACTGCGCATCTGACTTTGCATCCGGCAGCGCCTCAACTGACTGTTGCGCCATTTCGCGAGAGCGGCTACGGCATGCTCGAGACGAATGGCGCAATGTTCTCTCCATTGCTTACGCTCGAATCGATGGGTTACGGATGGAAAATTGATGCAACGGGGAGCTCTTCTTCGATTTCTCGGTACGAACAGTCAGATGGCGAAGCTATTGGTACGTAGCTTACTCCGCCGAAGCCTGGTATGAGTATTCCCATGGTCAGGTATGCACAACCGAAGTAGATCGATGCCTAACCGCCTCTGCAGCTCTGTAATCTTTTACTGCCGAATGTATTGCACCCCTCCTACAATACCGGTAGGAGGAACGCATGACTGACGCAACGCTCGCGAAGCCTTGGCTTTCGCAATATCCATCTTCTATTCCCGCTGAGATTGATGTCTCGGCCTATGCCAATCTCGCGGAAATGATCGAGAAAGCGTTGTCGCAGTACGCTGACCGGGTGGCGTTTCATTGCAGCGGCACTGATGTTACGTATCGTGAGTTGGACCGGTTGAGCACGGCATTTGCGGTTCACCTCGCGCAGCATGGTTTCAAAAAGGGTGATCGTTTTGCCCTGATGATGCCTAACATCCTGCAGTATCCGATTGCGCTGATGGGCTGCTTGCGTCTGGGACTCACGGTGGTGAACTGCAATCCACTCTACACACCTCGCGAGCTGGAGCATCAGTTGAAAGACTCGGGCGCAAAGGGCATTCTCGTGATTGAGAATTTCGCCAATGTGCTCGTCGAAGTGATCGACAAGACCGCCGTCAAGCATGTCGTTGTGACGGGGCTGGGGGATCGCCTGAGCTGGTGGAAAGGTCCGGGCCTGAACTTCCTCGTGCGGCATGTCGCAAAGCTTGTGCCTGAATTCAAATTCGCCTCGGCGCTCCGCTTTAACGCTGCGTTGTCGGAAGGGGCTGGCGGAACGCTAAAACGTGAAACGATTAGTCTCGATGACATTGCGTTTTTGCAATACACGGGCGGGA
>JAYVPF010000256.1:0-15959 GCA_043757535.1 Burkholderiales bacterium | reverse complement strand
GTCGCCGCCGAGGCGAACGATGAAATATGTCCGCCCAGTTCGAGATCTTTTTTGCCGCCGCGCAACACCATCATCGCGGCGTTCCAGCGCACGTAGCTGCGAAGGCGATGCTCAATTTCATGATCCCCTGGACTCTTGGTCTCAAGGTGCGTCGGGATGGTGTTCAAGTATGCGGTATTAGGCGAAAACGGCGCGTTGCCACCCGTGCGGCGCGCTTTGTCAAACAGCACCTCCAGCAGGTAATGCGCTCGCTCGTAGCCCTCGTTGGCAATCACGCTATCGAGCGAATCGAGCCAGTCGCTGGTTTCTTTGGGGTCCAAATCACTCGAACCTGATGGGTTATGCATGTCACTCCTCCTTACGGTTTTCGGGTGCGCAAAGCACTGTCACGCGACGCCACACATCATTGTCGCGTGTGTGCATTGCACAATAAAAAAAGTGCGTTAATCGCACGCCTTAAAACGTATTCTAACGATAATTCCACATTATGGAAGTACATTCCATTAAATATTATTACGCTCTTCGATTTGATTAGCTTTTTCCAATAGATTATATTTGTCGGGGTCTAGCTGTCAATTTTATAATAAGTCGACTTTTCGACTATTGGCGATATAGCCCCGGATCAGAGGCGCTTTCATCGAAAAGCCATAGGGCTGAATCGAGTTTGTGATGACATCGAAATTCACAGCGTTTCTACAATGTGATCACACTTCGTTCCCTGCAGTACGCTCCCGAGCGTTCCCGCGCGTCGTCTTTCAAAGGCATTTTTATGCGACTTTCCACCCTCGTTGCTGCCTGTTCGTTGCTCGCGGCCTCACTGAGTTTCGCGCAGTCCTACCCGGCAAAACCCATCAAATTTATCGTTCCCTTCCCGGCGGGCAGCGCCACTGACGTCGTTGGTCGTCAGCTCGCCGACGCGATGGGCAAAGAGCTGGGACGATCCATCGTAGTCGACAACAAGGCAGGCGCGCAGGGAACAATTGGCGCAACTGAGGTCAAGAACGCTGCGCCTGACGGCTACACGCTGATGGTCACCACCAGCACGACGCAAGCCGCCGTCGTGAGTCTCCTGAAAAAAGTACCGTACGACCCGGCAAAGGACTTCACCCCCATCGGCAAGATCGCCACCACGCCGTTCGTGCTGATCACCAACGACAAAGTGCCAGCGGCCGATTTGAAGAGCTTCATCAACTACGTCAAGGCCAACCCCGGCAAGGTGCGTTTTGGTCAGGGCTCATCGGGCTCATGGGTCTCCGGCTCGCTGTTCGCCTCGATGATCGGCGGTGAAATGCAGATGATCCCGTACAAAGGCATTCCTCCAGCGATCACCGATCTTCTCGGCGGCTCGATCGAGGTCGTGTTCGCCGATTTGGGCAATGCGCAGGCGCAGATCAAGGGCGGCAAGGTCAAGGCGTTTGCCGTCACCAGCCTCAAGCGCTCGGCTGCTTTGCCTGATTTACCGGCGATTACCGAGCAGGTTCCAGGCTACGAATTGGTGCCTTGGTTCGCCCTGGTCGGGCCTGCGAATTTGCCGAAAGACGTGACCGCCAAACTGAGTAATGCGATGCTGAAAGTGCTGGCGACGTCCGAGGTGAAACAGAAGCTCAATGCCAGTGGCTTCGATATCGATGCGAGCGACGCGCCAGCGCTCGCCAAACTGATCGACGCCGAGGTCAAGCGTTGGGGACAGCTGACGAAGACAGCCAAGATCGAGGCCGAATAACGCGATGGTCTGAGCCGGGATTGGGCGTCGCCTGAGCGGCTCAACATGAGTGTCACGCCCTCTTGCTACCATTCGCTGGTGAATGCACTGACTGAACCGCTGACACCCCTCGCCCCAAGCAACAAAATCTCCTTTGTGCTGCACGGCGTTGCCGCTGCGCCCGGCATCGCGATTGCGCGAGCGCAACTGGTGTCGCATGCGACGCTCGAGGTCGCGCACTACGACATCGCGCCCGAGCAGGTCGAGGCGGAGTTGCTGCGCTTCGACACCGCGCTCGCCACCGTGCGGACGCAGTTTGAGGCGCTGCATGAGCGCATGAAGGGTGACGACGCACCGGCCGAATTCGGCGCATTTCTCGACGTGCACTGGATGATCCTGACCGATACCCACATCGCGAAAGACCCCAAAGTAGCCATTGCCGATTTGCGTTGCAACGCCGAGTGGGCGGTTACGCAAAAGATGAATGAACTGGTCGAGCAATTCGAGCAGTTTGAAGACCCTTACCTGCGCGAGCGCGCGCACGACGTCGTGCAGGTGGTGGAGCGCATCGTCAAAGCCCTGATGGGCAAGCCGAGCGAGTTACCGCTCATTAATCCGCAACACGCCACTGCGCTGATCGCGCATGATTTGTCGCCCGCCGATGCGATTCATTTCAAAGAATCGGCGTTTGCCGCCTTCGTGACCGATGTCGGCGGCGCGACGTCGCACACCGCCATCGTTGCCCGCTCGCTGGGCATCCCGGCCGTGGTGGCCCTGCACAATGCGCGCTACCTGCTGCGCGAGTCCGAGTGGCTGATTGTTGACGGCGACAACGGCCTGGTCATCGTCAACCCCGATCAGCATGTGCTCGCCGAATATGAGCACAAACAAAGCAGCCAGCTGCTGGAGCGGAAGAAACTCAAGCGTCTGGTCAGCACCCGCGCGGTCACGCTCGACGGCACGGCGATTGACCTCAATGCCAATATCGAGCTGCCAAGCGACATTCCGGGTTGCCTTGAAAATGGTGCCGATGGCGTCGGCCTGTTCCGCTCGGAATTTCTTTTTTTGCACCGGGACGACCTGCCGACCGAGGACGAGCAGTTCGAGTCGTACCGCGCGGTCGTTGAGGGCTTGAAAGGCCGCCCAGTCACGATCCGTACGTTTGACCTTGGGGCGGATAAACGCATGCCAGGCCTCGGGGATCGCCACAGTGACAACCCGGCGCTCGGACTACGTGCGATTCGCCTGTGTCTGGCCGAACCGAAGCTTTTCATGACGCAGCTGCGCGCCATCCTGCGCGCCAGCGCGTACGGGCGGTTGCGCATCCTGATTCCGATGATTGCCAACGCGCACGAAATTACCCAAGCGCTGGCGTTCATCGCGCGTGCCAAAGCAGAGCTGGTGGCGCAGGGCATTGCGCATGACAACGACGTGCCCGTGGGCGGCATGATCGAGATTCCGGCCTCGGTGTTGTCCTTGTCGTACTTCGCCGAGCGGCTCGATTTCTTGTCCATTGGCACTAACGACTTGATTCAGTACACGCTGGCCATTGATCGCACCGACGACGCGGTCGCACATATGTATGACCCATTGCATCCGGCCGTATTGAAGCTCATCGCTCAGGCGATCCGCACGGCGAACAAGTCAAAAACACCGATTGCCGTGTGCGGCGAAATGGCCGGTGAGCTGCGTCTCACGAGGTTGTTGCTGGGCTTCGGATTGCGTAATTTTTCAATGCATCCTGCGCAGCTCTTGACGATCAAACAGCGCATTTTGACGTCGAACCTCGCGGATTGTGAGGCGGTGGCCAATCGCATTCTGCGTACGGATGAGCCAGAGAAAATATCGGCGGCCTTGCTACGGCTGAACGCGCTGTAGGCGCAATTTAGGCGCAATGCCGGTCACTTAGCTGTAGGCGCGACACCGGTCGCGCCTACAAATGCCACGCTGCCCGCAATGTGGTTATCATTAGGGATCGCCGATTTGAAAGAAACAGCTTGCGGGCGAGATTGCAGCACCATCTGTGGTCAAAATTGCTAAAGCGACGTCAGAGCAGACTCCTCTATTCGTCTCACGACAAGCCCGCAAGCCCACCTTAAACGGTATTTTGGCTTCCGGGCTTTTTTGTTGCTGATGAATTATGGATATTGCTACTGACTCGGTCGGCTTCGTTTCGCCGCAAAAAATCGCGTTTGACACACCGCTGACGTTTGCCTCCGGCACCACGCTGCCGCGCTTTGACCTCATGGTGGAAACGTACGGCGAACTCAACGCCGCACGAACCAACGCGGTGCTCGTTTGCCACGCGCTGTCCGGACATCATCACGTCGCGGGGTTCTACAAGGACGCGCCCGATCCGGCAAAATCCGAAGGCTGGTGGGACAACCTGATTGGCCCCGGTCGCCCGCTGGACACGCGCAAATTTTTTGTCATTGGTGTGAACAATCTCGGCGGCTGTCACGGCTCGACCGGGCCGGGCACGATCAATCCGGCGACTAAGCAGCCGTTCGGGAGTGATTTCCCGATTGTCACCGTGTCCGATTGGGTGCGCACGCAAGTGCAACTCGCCGATCATTTCGGCATCGAGTGCTTCGCGGCAATTCTCGGCGGGTCACTGGGCGCGATGCAGGCGATGCAGTGGGCCATTGATTTCCCGGAGCGTGTTCGTCATGTGCTCGCCATCGCCGCCGCTCCAAAACTCTCTGCCGAAAATATCGGATTCAATGAGGTCGCACGGCAAGCGATTCGCACCGATCCCGATTTTCATGAAGGCAATTTTTACGCCCACGGCGTGGTGCCGAAACGAGGGCTGCGACTGTCGCGCATGCTGGGGCATCTAACCTATTTGTCCGACGATTTGATGGGTGAAAAGTTTGGGCGTGTGCTGAAAGGCGAGGACTACCAGTTTGGTTTCGATGCGGAATTCGAAGTCGAGAGTTACCTTCGCTATCAGGGCGATAAATTCGCCGGATACTTTGACGCAAACACATACTTGCTTATGACGCGAGCACTGGATTACTTCGATCCGGCGCGATCGTTTGACGCTAACCTTGCGGCGGCTTTCGCCAAGAGCAAAGCCAAATTTTTCATCGCAGCCTTCACCAGCGACTGGCGTTTTTCGCCTGCACGATCAAAGGAAATTGTGCGTGCATTACTCGCTAATAAGCACGACGTTAGCTTCGCTGAAATCGAATCGGTAGAAGGCCACGATTCATTCCTGATGCCAATCCCACAATATCACGCGCTATTGCGTTCAACCTTCGACGGTATCAAAGTATGAGCGCCGCCTACGTCCGCCCCGACTTTGATGTCGTCACCAATTGGGTGCCACAAGGCGCATCCGTGCTTGATCTTGGCTGCGGTGACGGAGAGCTGCTGGCACGTCTGCAACGTGAACGCGGCAGTATTGGCTATGGCGTTGAGATTGAAGACAGTGCGGTGCTCGCCTGCTTAAATCGCGGCCTCAATGTGCTGCAAGGCAACATCGAAAGCGGCCTCAATCTGTTTGACGATGGTGCGTTTGATGTGGTGATTTTGTCGCAGACTTTGCAGGCGACGCGACACACCGAGGCGCTCGTTCGCGAGGTATTGCGCGTGGGCAAGAGCGCTATCGTGACGCTGCCGAATTTCGGTCATTGGTCGGTGCGCTGGCAGCTTGGCGTTGGCGGTCGCATGCCAGTGTCGAAACGCCTGCCCTATCAGTGGTACGACACGCCGAACGTACATTTTTCAACGATCACGGACTTCGACGTGTTTTGTGCCGACAAGGGCATCACGGTGGAGCGTCGCGTGGCGCTGGCGGGGGGGCGCGCAATTACGTTTTTGCCGAATGTACGTGGTGAAACGGCGGTGTTTCAGATTCGACGGTAGGGCGGCCTGTAGGAGGGGCCTGTGCCGCGACCGCATTGCGAGGCAGCGCCACGGCCGCTCCTACATTTTTAGAAAAGTTACCTCGACGCGGTCAACGATCACCTCACGGTGATGGTAATCCGCTCGCTCATCACTGCTGGATGATGCGGGATGTGATTGTGATCGGCGAGCAACAATTGCAATGTGTGCTTGCCAGGTGACATCGGTAGGGTGACCTCCGTCTGTCCCACGCCAAAGTGGCGAAGCTGATCGCTATTAGGAATGGGCACGTTGAGATCAATCGAATCCACATCAATGAGCAGATGATGATGGCCCGTGCCTGCTTTTTCGATGCCCGCAGGCGCGACACCCATGCCGCTCAAACCGAACTGAACAAGTACCGGCGAGCCAACCGTGTCACCGTTTTTCAGATTGATGAAATACAGTTTTGATCCCGGCGCGGCGGCGACTTTTTCGTACCCGGCAGCGAGCTTCGGCGTGCTCACAGTAACTCTCATCGGCTCGGTAGGCGCGGCGCTAGCGACCAAAGTAGTCTGCATTGGGCCAGGCTGTACGCATGCGCCCAGAGCCAGTAACAGACCCATTGCGAGTGCTGTGTTTGTGAAATTTGCTGCCATGCTGGGTAACTCCTTGTGTCCGAGAATCGTAGCAGTTCGGGCGATTGCAAGCAATGCGGTTTGCCTGCGACCGAGGCGCGAAGTTGTGTGCTACCGTCGCAGCTAACGCAGAAAATGTTTGCCTGAACGCCCACGAAACGGCGCGACCTCAAAAGCGGTGAGCCACTTTTATTCTCAAGGAGACAAACCTGTGAAACGACACTTTATTGCAGCTGGCGCGACACTTTCGACCCTCGCCCTAACGGCCTGCCAGGCCCTGTCAGACGAGAAAAAACCGGTCGTTGCGGTGGCCGAAATGATGCCGACGACGGCTGCGGCCATGGCCAATCTGAAACCCACCGGCACCGTCACGCTCACCCAGATTGGTACCAATCGGGTGCTGATCAAGGCCGAAATTAGCGGACTCAAACCGTATTCCGAACACGGTTTTCACGTGCATGCGGTGCCCGATTGTTCCGGCGATGGTTTGCGCACCGGTGGCCACTTCAATCCGGACGGCAACCCGCATGGCGACCCATCGCACATCCTGCGCCACGCAGGGGCAATGTTCAACATCAAAACCGATGCAGCGGGCGTCGGCACCACGCGGCAGGAGGTCGACACCATCATGTTGACTCCGGGCAAATACAGCGTCATCGGCATGCCGCTGATCACCCACCGCGACCCCGATGATTACGTATCGCAGCCGCTCGGCAACGCCGGCCCGCGCGTGAGTTGCGGCATTATCAAGCTGGTTCCAACGGCAAAAACGGAATAACAACTTCTGGCTACAACCCATATTTCATTGGGGCTACGTTAACAAATTGCCAAAAGTCAACTTAATGCGTTTTTCGCTCCTAGCCCCTATGTTTTGGCCGTTTCAAAAGAAAGCTGATCGCAAAAAAATGTGCCTGAATTTTGCGATCAGGCCGACAACTTGACCGCCAACGTTGCGATACGTGCACCAAAAATTTCCGCCGTTTTGAAGTCGCTGGCAGCGATGCCTTCAACACCTTGATCGACGTTTGCCTGAACCATCAGGCCGCTGTATGAGCCAACGCGGTTCATGTCGTCAACGCTACCCTTGCTGTTGTTGAAGCCCGGCATCTGACCGAGCGGTGCCCACAGCATCGTATGTTGTCCGGCGAAAATCATGAACTGCTGCAGCGTCGCAAGCTTGTCGCCAGAATACGCGCCGGACACGGTGAAACCCGCTGCCAGCTTGTCTTTCCAGCCCTGCGTGAACCAGACCTTGGCGCTGGCTTCCATGAATTTTTTCATCTCGGCCGAGGCTGAGCCCATGTAAGTCGGCGCGCCAAAGATGATGGCCTCGGCTGCGGCTAACGTGTCCCAATGCTGGTCGACATCGGCAACGCTGACGAGCGCAACGGTCGCGCCTGCGACGCTGACCGCGCCTTTGTGCACGGATTCCGCGACCGCTTTGGTGTGACCGTAGCCTGAGTGATAGACGATTGCAACTGATGCCATGATGATTCCCTGATGATTGGAGAAGTGAACAATTATTGAAGCTGACCGAGATCGAAGAGCAGCACTTCGGCTTCGTCTCCGTCGCTGATCGTGACGCGTGATTCGATCTCAATCATGACGGCGTCGCCCTCGGACAACGCCGCGCCATTGACCGTGACCGAGCCACGCGCGACATGAACGTAGGCCTGACGGCCAGACGCCAATTCGTGTTTTGCTGACTCGCCGCCATCGAACAAACCGGCAAACATCAACGCGTTCTGTTGAATGGTGACCGAGCCGTGCGCGCCATCGGGCGAAGCGACCAGACGCAGTTTGCCTCGCTTGTCCGCCGCTTCATAAAATTTCTGTTCGTACGAAGCCGCATTACCCGTACGATCCGGAATGATCCAGATTTGCAGCAGGTGTGTGCGCTGATCCGCATTCGGATTGAATTCGCTGTGGCGAATACCCGTGCCTGCGCTCATGCGTTGCACTTCACCGGGGACGATGTTGCCTTCGTTACCAAGCGAATCCTTGTGCGCGACTGCGCCTTCGAGCACGTAGGTGACGATTTCCATGTCTTTGTGACCGTGCGTGCCGAAGCCCTGCCCCGGCGCAATGTAGTCGTCGTTGATCACACGGAGCGGCCCAAAGTGAACGTGCTTCGGATCCTGATATTCGGCGAATGAAAAACTGAACCGGCTTTGCAACCAGCCGTGGTCAGCCCGCCCGCGGTCTTCGGATTTGCGTAATGTCAACATGATGCGTTCCTTTCGGCTTGAGATCTCTATCTGCATCGTGAATTATGGGCGCGCCGGAAGATGCAAACAACCTTGCTTCATTGACGCACTTATTCAAAAATACTGACTATGTTGAAATTAACGCTGGAATCCCTCGAAATTCTTGACGCGATCGCACGGTTTGGCAGCTTCGGGCGGGCGGCGGAAGAACTCGGTCGCGTGCCTTCGGCAGTCACTTATGCCGTGCGCAAACTGGAACACGATCTCGACACGCTGATCTTTGATCGAAGAGGCTACAGGGCTGAGTTGACCCCGGTCGGAAAAGTATTGCTCGAACAGGGGCGCGAGCTTCTGGCACGCGCCGATTTGCTGCAATCGCAGATCGCGCAGACGGCCAAAGGCTGGGAGCTTGAGTTGCGCATCGCGCTGGATGGAATCCTGCCCTGGCGCTGGCTGCAACCGCATGTCGAACGATATTTCGCCGACGCTTGTTCAGCCAAATTGCGCATCAATGAGGAGACGATGGCGGGCACCTGGGATGCGCTGCTCGATGGTCGTGCCGACCTCGTGATTGGAGCCAGCAGCGACCCACCGAATGGCATGGGCATCAGCACGCAGCCGCTGTTTGCGCTCGACTTTGACTATTGCGTGTCGCCGAAACATCCGCTCGCCAAGGCGAAGGAGCCGATCCCGGACGAGGTGCTGAAATTGCATCGCGCGATTGTTGTGGGCGACAGCGCACGCCACCTGCCGCTGCGCACCAGCGGCCTGCTCTCAGAGCAAGACATGCTCGTCGTGCCATCGATGCAGGCGAAAGTGGAGGCGCAGGCGCAGGGGCTGGGTGCAGGCTATCTCGCGAGCTGGTTCGCACGACCGCACCTGAAAGACAAATCGCTGATAGCGAAAGACGTGGCAGCGCCGAAGCCGTCGGGTATCTTAGTGATCGCCTGGAAAAGCGGCAATCGCGGACGGGCTTTGACATGGTGGCGCGAACGACTACGTGACGCCAGAGCACCCAAATGAGAGATTCAATCGACCGCCAAAATGTCAGAATTCATCCCTTCAACAACTGTGTGCTGAACGTCATGCGTCAATTCATTCTGCCTTCTCTGTGCGCCCTGTTGCTGGCGGCTTGCACCAGCGCGCCCACCGCCAATACCGAGGTGTCCAACGCCACGGGCGTTCCGCGCGCTACGGGCATCTCCCTTCGCTTCATCGGCGAGGCCATCATGCCGCATCGCATGGACGTGGGCGGCACGATGTTCGGCGGCATCTCCGGCATCGACTACGACGAAGCCCGCGATCAGTTTTACCTGCTCTCGGATGACCGCTCGGACTTCAGTCCGGCGCGTTTCTACACCGCAAAAATTGCGATTACGGAGAACGCAATCAGCGTGCCGCAAGTCACCTCGGTAGTCACGCTCAAACGCCCGGACGGCAATGTGTTCGGCAACAAACAAACGGGCGCGAAAGACATCCCTGACCCGGAATCCATTCGCTACCGCCCCGACACCGATACGCTGTTGTGGACGAGCGAAGGCGACAAGAAGCTCGGCATCGATCCCTCCGTGCGCGAGATCAAACTCGACGGCAGCTTCATCCGCGAAATGCCCACGCTATCGATGTTTCGCATGCAACCGGGCGACAGCGGCCCGCGCGACAATTTAACCTTTGAAGGCATGACGCTGACGCCTGACGGCAAGGCGTACTGGGTGTCGATGGAATCAGCGCGCTTTGAAGACGGCCCCGAACCCACGGTTGACAAGGCGGGTGGGCCGCTGCGTATCACGCTTTATCACGCCAACTCCGGCAATGCGATTCGCCAGATCGCCTACATCCCCGATGCGATTGCGCTGAAACCGACCGAAAAAGGCGAGGCCGACAATGGTGTGCCCGAGATTTTGATGCTCGATCAATTCTGCATGCTCGTGCTCGAACGCTCGTATTCACCGGGACCCGGCAATTCGCTGCGCCTGTATCTGATCGACACGCGCGACGGCAGCGATGTGCTCGATTTACCGGTGCTGCGCGCAGGTAATTACACGCCTGCCGACAAGCGCCTGATCGTCAATTTCGATAGTCTGCAATTGAACAAACTCGACAACACCGAAGGCATGACGTTCGGACCGCGTTTGCCCAACGGAAATCGTTCACTCGTATTCGTTAGCGACGACAATTTCCGAAAGAGTCAGCTCAATCAGTTTCTCGCATTTGAGGTCGTTGAACCGAGGCCAACAGCCTCGTACGTGATCGAGCCGCCGCCGATCTGGTGGCCGTATCCGTATTATGGATATAGGCCGTGGATTCCAAGGCCGCGTCCAGCACCGATGCCCAAGTCGAACTAGCCGTTGGACTCAACGTCCTCCCGATCCGACCAAAGCGCGCGCATTGCAACTTCAAATGCCTGAGCTGCGGGCGTACGAAGTGGGCATTCGTTTTCACGAACTACCCAACGTCCGGCCACCATCACGTTTGCGAATGGCTGCCCGGGGCCGCTGAATACCATCGCATCGAGCGTGCGCGACGGCGGGACTCCGAGCAGGGCGGGTTCGGACTGATCGACCACCACCGCATCGGCCCGCGCGCCGCCCGTAAGGCCCCACCGCGTGTGCCCAGCGGCAGCGGCACCTCCGGCATGGACTCGGGAGAAAAGGCGCTCTGCGGTGGCTGTTTGACCCTCACCCCTACGCGGGGATGAGGCGATATTGCGCACACGGTGCTGCAATCGCTGGCCGTATTCCATGAGCCGCAGCTCCTCGCGCCAGTCGCGCGTGACGTGGCTGTCGGAGCCTATCGACATGGCCGCGCCTGCGTTCAGCCACGCGGCAATGTCGGTCGTGCCGTCACCGAGATTCGCCTCGGTCGTGGGGCAAATCACGGCGGCCGCGCCGCTCTTCGCCACGCCTTCGATTTCGTCTTGTGTGACGTGCGTCGCATGAATCAGTTGCCACCTTGCGTCGAGCGCGTGATTGCGCAGCAGCCATTCGACGGGACGAAGCCCCGTGGTTTTCATGCATTCGTCAACCTCGCCGGTCTGCTCGGCGACATGGATGTGTATTGGCCCCTGTGCATTTGCAATCAGCGTGCTGATCGATTTGGGATGCACTGCGCGCAGCGAATGAATCGCCATACCGGAGTTCACGAGCGACCCTGACGCCGCTTCGTTGATGCGTTTTTGCGCCGCCACTATCCATGCCGCATCAGTCGCAAATCGGCGTTGATCGTCGCGCAATACGGGGGCACCAAACCCAGCGCGCTCGTATAGCACTGGCAGCACTGTCAATCCGATTCCGACTTCGCGCGCCGCCTCAATGAGCATCCACGTCATCGTGAGTGGATCTTCATACGAGCCACCATCGGGGGCATGATGCAGATAGTGAAATTCGCAAACGTGGGTGTAGCCGCCGCAAAGCATTTCGACGTAGAGCTGCGACGCGACGGCCTTCAATTGCTCAGGCGAAATCGCGAGCGCGACGCGATACATGCGGTCGCGCCAGCTCCAGAAATCATCGTGTTCACTTTCGCGTCGCTCTGCGAGACCCGCGAACGCACGCTGAAACGCATGGCTGTGCGCATTGACCATTCCGGGCAGAAGCGGGCCAGTGAGAATCTGTGCGTTGACGGACGCGGCCTGCGCTTTGCTTACGCCCGGAGAGATTCCCAACCAATATCCACTGGCGTCGATTGCCAGCAGCACGTCGAGCGCCCATGCGCCGCCTGTCGGGTTATTCAGCCATGCAAGAGGAGCCCACAGCATCCGTGCTTTTGAATCACTCATCGCACACTGCCCGATGGCGTCCAGTCAAGCATGATTTGCAGCATCTGTTTAAGCGTCGGCCGAATCTGTGCGGCCTTCGCTCCGTCGTAGGCGAAGGGCGGCACTTCCTGCATGTAGAGCGACTGGCACATTTCCATTTGTACCGCGTGTATGCCATCGTTTGGTCGACCATAGTGGCGCGTGATGTAGCCGCCAGTGAAGCGCCCATCGATTGCATGCGTATTTTTCGTATCGCAGGCCAAAAATTCCGCCAGACTCGCTCGCAGCGATGCATCACAACTTGCGCCGTTCGCTGTTCCCAAATTCAGATCAGGCAGTTTGCCGTCGAACAGCCAAGGAATTTCCGAGCGGATGCTGTGGCCGTCCCACAACAACGCATAGCCAAACTTTTCGCGAACGCGCGTGAGTTCAGAGCGAAGCGCATCGTGGTACGGACGCCAATAGGTTTCGCGCCTTTGATCTACGGCAATCGCGTCCGGTTTAAGGCCATCGCGATACAAGGCTTCACCGTTGAAAAACGTACTCGGGCAGAGCTCTGTGTTCGATGCGCCGTGGTACATCGGCGCGTTGTCCGGCGGGCGATTGAGATCAATAACGTAGCGAGAAAATTTCGGTACGATGACGCTGGTACCGAACGTGGCCGCGAAGTCATAGATTTTTTCCAGATGCCAGTCGGTGTCTTCTACGGCTAAGGTGCGATCAACGTAGAGCGGCTTCAGCGCATCGGGAATCTCGGTTCCGACGTGCGGCAAGCTTAGCACCAGCGGCGTCGTACCGCGTTGCAATGAGTAGGTGGTGTGTGTCACTCCACTCTCCTAAAAATGAACAATGCGCCCGCCGGAAACCAAAAGCTTTAGCGGGTGATGCCCAAAGCGATAGGCAAGATCGCGCGGATGTTCAGCGTCCCATACGGCAAAGTCAGCGCGTGACCCTGCACACAATTGACCGTAACCATTCGGCAAACCCAACGCGCGCGCCGCATTCACCGTGAAGCCGCGCCATGCTTCCTCGGGCGTCATTCGAAACAGCGTGCAAGCCATGTTCATCATGAGTAGCGGCGATAGCGTCGGCGACGAGCCAGGATTGTGATCGGTAGCGAGCGCGATAGGAACGCCCCTGTCGCGCAACGCGGCGATTGGTGGGAGCCGTGTTTCCCGCAGAAAGTAGTAGGCACCGGGCAGCAGCACTGCGACGGTTTCCGAAACGGCCATTGCATCGATCCCGGTGGCGCTCAGGTATTCGAGATGATCGCAGCTCAAGGCGTTGAACGAGGCCGCAAGTGCCGCGCCGCCCTGATCACTCAATTGTTCGGCATGCAATTTAACTGGCAATCCAAGACTCCTGGCAACGTCAAAAACCTTGCGGATTTGCTCGGCGCTGAAGCCAATGCGCTCACAAAACGCATCGACCGCATCGACCAAGCCTTGCGCATGTAACCGGGGCAACCAATCACACACGGCGTCGATATAGGCATCGGTGCGGCCGTCAAACTCCGGCGGCACTGCATGCGCGCCGAGAAAAGTGGTGCGAATCGTCAGTGGCAATACCTCTGCCAATTTTCGTGCAACGCGCAGGCAACGCGCCTCGTCGATCTCCGACAGGCCGTAGCCCGACTTAACCTCAATGGTCGTCACACCCTCGCTCATCAGCGCATGCGTCCGTAGGATCGCGAGCGCCAGCAGTTCGTCTTCGGTGGCAGCACGCGTCGCCGCAACGGTCGAGCGAATGCCGCCTCCCGCACGAGCGATCTCTTCATACGTAGCGCCTTGTAAACGCAACTCAAATTCGCGCGCACGACTACCCGCATAAACGAGGTGCGTGTGGCAATCGATGAGCCCGGGCGTGACGCAAGCACCACCGAGGTCGTGTTCACACGTCACGCTGCTTTTGACGAGAGCAGGTATATCGCTCAATGCACCAACCCAAACCACGGCGTCGCCCGCAGTCACCATCGCGCCCTGTTCAATCCATCCCCACGGCGCTCCACCGTGAAAGGTTGCGATGCTGGCATTTCTCCACAATTCACTTTGCATGTTCACGTGCCCTTGTAGGAGCGGCGAACGCCGCGAATGGACTTTGAATAGCGAACACAATTTCGCGGCTCTCGCCGCTCCTACGGCTCATGCGCTCAACGAGCATTGAATCCCCCAACAACACTCCACCGGACTAACGCTCCAATCACGCACATCGTCCACACTCCAGACAAGTGAGCGCGGCGGAACCTGCACGCGTTCGCGCTGTGTTCGAACGCTGGTTCCCAGCCACGAGAAAACGCCACACCACGTCGAAGTCTGCGCTGTCCGCGTAGCCAACCAATGCGTTTTTCCACCCGACACATTGTCCAGCACCATTCGCCGCAGCCAACCGGATGCTCGGTTCGTGGCAATCATCAAATTTAGGTCCTTCGTTGGCCCACCGGTCACCTTACACATCGGGGTAAACCGGCCATCGAATGAAAACACGGGTAAGCCCGGTTCAAGCTGCACGTTAAACGGCTCGCCCAGCGCCATACCCCCACCGGTCAGCGCGACAATCCAGCGCTGAACACCCGGAAACGCCGAGAACGTGCCGTCCTTTTCGATGTCGGCCACGCTGAGTCGCAAGATCCAATCGTCCGCATCCGGCCATTTGAGCAACTCACGCGTCACGCCACCGCCATTGCGCCATGGTTGCGGTGAAACGTCGTCCAATTTCACAACATTCAACGTCATGGTTTGAACACTCCGTCGATCTGATACCGCCCTGCGGGATGCACGAGTCGCGCCTGCGTAATGGGCACGCCGCGATTGACCGTACGCCGCGAAACTATCAACACAGGATCCGTGATTTTGAGTCCGAGCAACTTCGCTTCGCGCGCAGTCGCAAACCCTGCCTCCACCGCGAAATGTGCCTCCCACAGCGGCGCAACATCGAGCAAATAGTGCGTCGGTGTGATCTGCGTGAAATCGACGGACAGATAGTCTGGAGCACATTCAGGGTTTACGTAGCGGTCTTCGCATTGCAACGCGACGCCGTTTTCGTAGTGGATGATGACTGTGTGAAACACGGGAGTGTTGAGGCCAACACCTAGCCGCTGTGCGGCGATTGCGCTAGCCAGCTCTGCCTTCGCGAGATGCACGGTAGCGTGATGTGTATGGCCGCGCTCCAGCACTTCCTCGTGGATATCGCGAATCGTTAACGAGGACGATACGCGGTGCAGTTGCGCGGCGAATGTGCCGACGCCCTGCACGCGATCAACCAAGCCTTCAAGCTGCAATTCCCGTAGCGCACGATTCACCGTCATGCGACTCACTGCGAACTGCGACACCAGATCAGCCTCAGACGGCATCAGAACCCCCGGCGTCCAGTGGCCATTTTCGAGGCGCTCTTTTAGGTAAAGCTTAATCTGCTCGTACGGCGGTGCCGCGCGTTTTCCGGCGGGTTCAGGTGATTCGCTTTGCGATTTCATAAAAGCGATGCTACTGCAAAATTTCCCACTTGCGCAAACTTGTCTAGACAAGTATATTTCGCAGAATCCTGAATTCGCGAAGTAGGCAACGAGGCTTTGATGACCCATCCTAACCACCCCCCCTTGTCGGTGCTGTCCGCTGCAATGCCGCATGCAGTCCGGGCACCGCGCGGCACCGCAATCACCTGCAAAAACTGGTTGATTGAAGCGGCTTACCGCATGTTGCAAAACAATCTTGACCCCGAGGTGGCCGAGAACCCGGACGCGCTGGTTGTCTACGGCGGGATCGGCAAAGCGGCGCGCAATTGGGACTGCTTCGAAGCAATCCTTACGGCCTTGCGAGCATTAGGCGAAGAAG
>JAYVPF010000255.1:0-15984 GCA_043757535.1 Burkholderiales bacterium | reverse complement strand
GGGCAGGGGCTGCCCACCCTACCCGGCTCGCCGATGCCGGAAGACGCGCCGGTGATGAGGGCGATGGGGCGCGAGGGGGTGGTGCTGGGCATGGCGCGTCTCCTGAACGAAAATTTTGTAGGGTGGGCACCCCGTGCCCACCATTTGCGACACCGCAGCGAACGGTGGGCAGGGGCTGCCCACCCTACCCGACTGTAGAAGCGTAGACGATGTAGAGTGGAACGCAAAGCGGTTCCACCTCGTGGGATCGCCGAAGGCATTTTTTGCGCGACACGTCGCGAACGTTCACGAGGTGGAACCGCGAGCGTTCCACCCTACGAGCTACATCCTAATTTGCCCGCTTATCAATAACCCGGCGAGCCTTCCCCAAACTCCGCTCAATCGCTCCCGGCAGCGACAGCTCAACATCCGCCGAAACACCAATCAAATTCTTGATATCGGCCGTGAGTTGTCGCGCAACGGCAGCGTGCGCCTCCGCGCCCGCATGCACAAAGCGCAGCGACATTTCGACGCGCACGACCAGTTCGTCCAGATGCTCGGGTCGTGAGATCACGCAGACGTAATGCGGCGCGAGGTCGGGTTGGCGCAAGATGAGTTCTTCGATTTGCGTGGGGAACACGTTGACGCCGCGGATGATCATCATGTCGTCGGAGCGGCCAGTGATTTTGGCCATTCGGCGCATGCTGCGTGAGGTGGGCGGCAAGAGTTTGGTGAGGTCGCGCGTGCGGTAGCGGATGACGGGCATCGCCTCTTTGCTGAGGCTGGTGAATACGAGTTCGCCTTCGCTGCCGTCGGGTAAGACTTCACCTGTGACGAGGTCGATGATTTCGGGGTAGAAGTGGTCTTCCCAGATGACCGGACCGTCTTTGCTTTCGATGCATTCGCTGGCTACGCCGGGGCCCATCACCTCGGAGAGGCCGTAAATGTCGACCGCGTCAATGTCCATACGGCGCTCGATGTCGGCGCGCATCGCATTAGTCCACGGCTCTGCGCCGAAGATGCCGATGGCGAGCGAGGACGCAGCAGGGTCGAGGCCTTGCCGCTCGAATTCTTCGGCGAGTACCAGACAGTAGCTCGGCGTCACCATGATGATGTCGGGCTTGAAATCGATGATCAGTTGCACCTGCTTCTCAGACTGTCCGCCGCTCATCGGGATCACCGTGCACCCAAAGCGTTCAACGCCGTAATGCGCGCCGAGGCCACCGGTGAACAGGCCGTAGCCGTACGCCACATGCACGATGTCGCCAGGGCAACCGCCGCCCGCACGAATGCTGCGCGCCATGAGGTCGGCCCAGTTATCGATGTCGTGCTTGGTGTAGCCAACGACGGTGGGTTTGCCGGTGGTGCCGCTGGAGGCGTGGATGCGCGTGACCTGCTGACGTGGTACGGCGAACATGCCGAACGGGTAGTTTTCGCGGAGGTCACTTTTTATGGTGAAGGGGAATTTGGCGAGATCGCTGAGCTGTTTCAGGTCGTCGGGGCGGACGCCTTTGGCGTCGAAACTTTTGCGGTAGTGCGGGACGTTTTCGTACGCGTGGGCAAGGCTCCGCTGCATGCGCACAAGCTGCAATGCTGCGATTTCGTCGCGGGAGGCGGTTTCGATGGGGTGAAGGGGGGTTGGATTTTTGGTTGGCATGGTTGAATCACTATGCGGAGTTTCGGCAACTTTGCTCCCTCCCCTTCAAGGGGAGGGTTGGGGTGGGGATGGGTTTCGTCGGCGCGTCTATCAAAAAATATTGATGCCACCCAAACCCATCCCCCTCCTAACCTCCACCTTGAAGGGGGAGGGACAACGGCAGACTCGAACGCGAAATCACTTCCCCCGCAATCCGCGCGCTCTTGCCACGGAACAGCGCGATGATGTCGCCATTCTGGTTGGTGAGTTTGATGTCGTACACGCCTTGGCGACCGCGCTGCGCCTGTTCAACGGCGACGGCGACCAGCGTGTCGCCTAGCGCTGCGGGTGCGAGAATTTCTATCGAGAAACCGCTGGCCACGGTGTTCTGGTTTCCGCTATTGCACGCGTAGGCAAACGCGGTATCGCACAACAGTGCCATGAAGCCACCGTGGCAGATGTTGTGGCCGTTAACCATGTCCTGCCGCACCTGCATTGACATCGTGGCACTGCCGCGATTGATTGCGACGAGTTCTATGCCTGCTGCGCGTGCTGCGTGGTCTCGTGAGTACATCGCGTCGGCGACTTCCTTTGGCGAAGGCTGGTTTCCCTCACCCCCAGCCCCTCTCCCGGAGGGAGAGGGGGGTATGAGATCAACGGAAAGCGCCATCGCTCCAGACCTTGCGCTGCAGCAGCAGGGATTGCCGGTAGCGATCATCACCGGTGTGGCCCTGCAGGTTCACGAGGATCGCGTTCATGAGCGTGATGCCGATGCGGTCTGCCGTTTCCAGCGGGCCTTCAGGGTGGCTGAGGCCCAGTTTCATCGCGGTGTCTACGCCTGCGGCATCGGCCACGCCTTGCAGCACGGCGTCGGCAGCTTCATTGGCGAGCATGGCTAACGTGCGGGCCACCACCATGCCGGGAACATCGTCGATCACCGAGACCTCAATGCCGAGCGCGCGGAACAGGCCGACGGCATCGGCGAGCGCGGCAGTCGTAGTCTCTTCGCCCCTGGCCAACGCAACGCGCGGCGCGGTTGCAAAGTCGCGCGCCAGATCAAGCATCACGACGTTATTGATCTCCTCTTCATACGCAAGCTGCGTTGCGGAGCGGCCATCGTTCAGGCAGATGGTTGCATTGCCCACGCGCAGCATGCCAGCGCCCAACGGGTCATCTTCCTTGCGTGCCTGCACCTTGATGCAGCCCGCTTTGATGCGCTCAACCAGTGGGTCCAGCGCGTCGGATTCGAGCAGATATTGAACCGAGGTTGGCACCGGCCCCAATGCAGAGGCGGGCGCGTCTGGGGCGACTGGTTTGCCGTCGAGATAGCGATAAAAGCCGCGACCTGATTTGCGACCGAGCAGACCACCCGCGACCATCTCTTCCTGCGTCAGGCTGGGGCGGTAGCGACTGTCCTGATAGAAGGCGTTCCACACGCTCTTGGTGACCATCAAATTAACATCAAGACCGATCAAATCCAGAAGCTCAAATGCGCCCAACCGGAAGCCACCCGCTTCGCGCAGGATGAGGTCAATCGTCGCTACATCAGTCGCGCCGGATTCAAGCACACGGAACGCCTCGGCGTAATACGGACGCGCCACGCGATTGGCGATGAAGCCCGGAGAGCTTTTGCAGCGTACTGGCGTTTTTTTCCACTCAATTGAAGCGGCTTCAACCTTCGCGGCGACCTCAGGCGACGTTAGAAATCCGCTCACCACTTCAACCAGCGGCATCATTGGTGCGGGGTTAAAAAAATGCATGCCGACGACGTTTTGCGGACGGACTAAACCGTTAGCAATCGCGGTGATCGAAATGGAGGACGTGTTGCTGCCAAGGATCGTGCTTTCGGCGCAAATGTTTTCCAGTGATTTGAACAGCGCCTGCTTCGCTGCGAGGTCCTCGATGATCGCCTCGATCACAAAGTCGCAGTCGTGAAATTCCGCAAGATCGGGGGCCAGTCTGATGCGCGCGATGGTAGCGGTTGCCGCTTCAGTCGTGAGCTTGCCCTTGGCCGCAAGCGCGCTCAACGTGGTGCCGGTGCGCTCGATGGCGGACGCGGCTGCGCCTTCGCGGGCATCGAACAATTTGACCGTGCAACCCGCCTGTGCCGCAACCTGCGCGATGCCCGCACCCATGGTGCCCGCGCCGATGACACCGATTCTTTTAAAGGTGAGAGTCATGCCCGAATGGTGCTCCGAAAAATGTGGCGGTTTTTGAGTCGATGGCGCGGGGTTTCTACGATGCTACCCGAGCCGTAAAAACAACACCGCCCGCAGGTCGGTTGAACAATCAAAACAATCTTGTCTCATCGGCGAACTCGTTCACCCGAGCAAAGCGTATATAAAACGCTAAGGAAGCGCGGATTTATTCAATCGGTCATCCTTAGCAGCGGCGAAGGATCAGGTGACATGCAATGATTTCATTGACTGGCAATCGCCCTCGCACGCAACCTGATCCTTCGCCATGCTCAGGATGACATTAATCAGCGTTTCCCTAAAGCACCGCACCCAGAACGTTGATAAAAAATGCGACGATCATGAGATTGAATGCGAACGAGATCAAGCCATGTAGCAGCGCGAGTCGCCGCATGGCGCGCGTCGTGATCGCTACATCGGAGACTTGTGAGGTCATGCCGATGACGTAGCTGAAGTACATGAAATCGAGATAGTCCGGTCGGTGCTTGCCTGGGAAATTGAAGACGGGCTCGTCGCCCTTTTTTGCGTACTTGCGGTAATAGCAGTGGGCGTAGTGAAAGCCGAATTTCGCATGCATCAGGAGCCACGAAAGTGCGATGGTGGTAACCGCGAGCAGGATGTGAGCCAACCGCACGGAAAATGGCTGTTCCTTCGACACTGCCAGCAGAAATCCGATGGCCACCAGACTGATGGCTGCACTGATCACAACGGTGACAAGTATCACGGCGCTGCTTTGATCCTGCTCGGCCACGCTTACCTCGGTTTCGTGCGGATTGGAGCGATGAATGCATATCCACGCCAGCAGCAAATTGAAAGCGGTCAGAACGCACCAGCCAATCAGGGCGGCTTCGATGAAGGGCCGCCAAACCGACAACGCCGCAACCAACGGAAGCCCAATGCTCGCGGCAACCGCAAGTCGTTTTGCGGCGCTACTGCGTCTCACCCAGGACAGCGCGAGGGACATGGTGCTTACCGCCATTTATTGCATATGCCAGCCGTGGCTGACGGTGATGGATTGTCCGGTGAGCGCGTTTGATGGGAAGCTAGCGAGGAAAATTGCGGTCTCGGCAACGTCGGCGACCGTCGTGAATTCGCCGTCGACGGTTTCCTTGAGCATGACGTTTTTGATGACGTCAGCTTCGCTGATGCCAAGCGATTTTGCCTGCTCGGGGATTTGCTTGTCAACCAGTGGTGTGCGCACAAAGCCAGGGCAAATCACGTTGGCGCGGATGTTGTTCTTGGCGCCCTCTTTCGCGATCACTTTGGCAAGGCCAATCAGGCCATGTTTGGCTGTGACATACGGCGCCTTTAGCGGCGAGGCTTCGTGCGAATGCACCGAACCCATGAAGATGATGCTGCCGCCCTTGCCCGAGGCGATCATCGCGCGCATGCAAGCGCGCGTGGTGAGGAATGCACCGTCGGCATGGATGGCCATCAGACGCTTCCAATCCTCGTATTTCAAATCAACAATCGCGCTGATGATTTGAATGCCCGCGTTGCTGATCAACACGTCCACCGTGCCATAGGCTGCGACGACGGCTGCCACGCCCGCATCAACCTCTGCTTCATCGGTGACGTTCATGGCGACGGCCATCGCCGTGCCGCCCGATGCGGTGATCTCTGCCGCTGTGGCCGTCGCTGCCTCAAGTGCGAGATCGGCGATGACCACCTTTGCGCCTTCGCGCGCGAATTCGATGGCGATTTCTTTACCGATGCCGCTGGCGGCACCGGTGATGATGGCTACTTTGTTTTGCAATTGCATGTTTTTATCCAATCAGTGGCGAGGAGGATGGGTAGGGTGGACAGCCTCTGCCCACGCGTGCGGCGACGACGACAACTTACGGTTACCGCTTCGCCAAATAATCAAAAGCAACGGTACCCAAAGGCAGCGTCAAATCAGCGATGATGTGAACGGTGGAGAGCACTTCAAGCACCGGCAAATCCGCGACCGGAGCGAGCGCATGATCACGCAAATCAAGCGCGCCGGGACCGCTCCACGCGCCCTTCACGGTGATGTCGGTGAGGCTGTATTGCACGAGTTCGCAAATGCGCGCCGTACCGTCGACATGCGGAATAATTTTTAGCAAAAAATTGGGTGCCGCCATGCTCTTGGCGACGACCGCTTTATCGAGCGCACTGTGCTTGAACCCCATCGTTCCTGTGGCCACGCGAAAATCGCTGTAGTCGAGTGTGCCCATCAAGGTGTCTTTGTGAACGCGCAGCTCAGGTTCCCCCAGCTTTTTAGGAAAGCCCCAGAGTTCGCGCCCAGCCGCAATAGGGGGGTGATCGTTCAGATACATGCTGTGAGCGTAGCCTCCGGCAACGCCGTCTAGTGTCACTGGAATCACCTGTCCCGATTCGCAGTAGTGGCCGAAGCCCGTTGAATCCGGCATGTTGATGAATTCGTACTTCACCACGGGCTCGGCAAGCTTCAACGGCGCAGGAATCAGCGCTTCCAGCAGCTTGGGATCGGTGCGATAGGTGATGATCAGGTATTCGCGATCAACGAAACGATATGGCCCGGGCGGATAGGCTGGGTTATGCAGGGGCATCGCGAAGGCATTTTCGCGAATGTCGTCCTCGGTCATCTGTCTTATTCCTGCGGAAGTTCGTGAATGATCAGACCCGCATGCGGTGGCAAAGGTTGCAGCCACGCTTTATGGGTCAGCGCGCGCACCGCATCATGGTGTCCGGCATGCCAGCGCCCGTCGATACTCTCGGCATTGAAATCGATGTCCTTGAAGGTGTCCTCACCCTCGCGAGCCTTCAAAATCAAGTGCACAACATTGACGGTGCGATCATGACCCATCGCCAGTAACTTCGCCAAAGCGCCACGCTTCTTCGCTGCCACCGGAAGCGCTTCACCCAATGCTCGAATGGCCCGCTGCAAATCCTGAATGCGTTGCTGGCTGTCAAGTTGCTCCATGCTGCGGCTGGCGTACTGAATGCTTTTGTAGCGCGCCATCGCCTCGCTGATATTGGTCGGCGCAGACTCCGTCGGATCCCACACGTCGACCATAAAACAGAGCGCATCTTCATCACAATGATCGCGCAAAAAAACGTCCAGCGGCGAGTTGGAATAAATGCCGCCGTCCCAGTAGTAGCGCCCATCAATTTGGATGGCAGGAAAGCCCGGTGGCAGCGCGCCGCTAGCCATAATGTGCTCGGGCGTAATCGGCTCTTTTTGCCGATGACTATCGAACAATTTGACCTGCCCGTTTTCAACATCTACCGCGCAGACCGTAAGCCGCGTTCGTTTGCTGTTGAGATAGTCGAAGTCAACGTAGCGCTCGAGCGTGGCCTTGAGCGGCGAAGTGTCGTAAAAACTGGCGTCGGCAATCGGTCGTTTCTGGTGCAAATCCCACAGTGCGCCCGAGCGCGGCGTGAAAAATCCGGGCACGCCGTTGGTGATCGTATTGCTGGTTGCCGCTGACTGCGAAGCCGCTTGCAGCCACGGCATCCACATGAGCCATGAGGGAGGCACATCCGGCGTTGAGCTGGACAAACTTTCCCACAGCCCACGCAATTTAGCGATGCGATGCTCAGGCGGATTGCCAGCGATCACCGCGCCATTAATGGCACCAATTGAGGTGCCGATCACCCAATCGACATCAATCTTGCCGCGACTCAGCGCATCGAAAACGCCGGCCTGATAGGCACCCAGCGCACCGCCGCCTTGCAAAATGAGAACGGTGCGTGCGCTTTTTTTCATGGTGATTGAAGTGTTACGAAATGGCTAGCGGGTGATTGCGGTGTCACGCCGAGTTTTTCATGCCGTTAGCCATCTTGGCCATTGCGATAGCGAGCGCTGCACCGCCGAGCGTTTTGATGAGCCCCGTGTGCTCCGCATAGAACGCACTCATTTGATCCACCACGCCGGGCGAATGCTGCTCGGCATGCGTCGCGATTTGCGTGACCTGATCCGGCGTCAACGTTTTCATTTGCTCCGCCGTCGGCGTCGTGTTAACCGCACCACCTTGGCCCATCAAGCCCGACAACGCGCCGCTCGACGTGAGCGCGGCAATCGCTGCTGGCGTCAAGCTTGCGAGCAGTGCGCCCAGCATGCCCGACTGCTGTTGAGTGTTTCCGTTGCCAAAAAGCTGCCCAACCATTTGCCCAAACGGCGGCGTCTGGTTAGATCGAAAAGCGGCTGACAAGCCGTCAGTCAACAAGCCACTTGGCGCGCTTTGCGCTACTTGATTAAAGTGATCTTCCGCCTGCGCAGTGTTCGAACCTGCGCCGCCCAGATACTGCTGAAGCAGTCCACCTAAATCGAATGCCATGATGTGCGACTCCTACGAATTATTTTTGGTAACAAGGTGATAAATCACCAACAGAATCACCGAGCCAATGACGGCCGCGATGAATCCAGCAAAGTGACCCGACTTGTAAAAACCCAGCGCTTGGCCGAGGTAAGTAGCACCAATCGAGCCAGCGATGCCGAGCACGGCGGTCATAAAAAAGCCGCCGGGGCCTTTACCCGGTGTAATCATTTTGGCGAGCATTCCCGCGAAAAATCCGATGACGATTGTCCAGACAATTTCCATAAAGTGCACCTGTGTAGAGCGTTCGAATTGAACAAGGTCATTTGAGCACTTTATTGTGTCGTCAAGCACTGACCATCACCTGACCGAAGGAAAAAGGACTGCATTTAGGGCATCGGACCGCTAGAAAAGGATAAGTCTTATAGTCGCATTTTTCGATCCGTTCAGATCGCTGCCAGCGGTCTCGCAACAGGGAGCAAAACCAATTCAACTTTTTCACAAAACGACCACTGATTGGGGGCTAAGCGCGATTTTATAAACAAGTCGATAATGTGCAATAATAAGCCTAAGCCCCCGTGCATTGGTGCATTTAGCCAAAAGCTGATCACTTATCAGACAGACCTTGAACGGCGTCTGCCCAACAAAATCACACAGGCCGCTTCACCCGATACCATGCCGCGTAAATTGCCGGTACGGCGAGTATGGTGAGCACCGTCGCGATTACGAGCCCGGCCATGATCGCGACCGCCATCGGCCCCCAGAGCACGCTGCGCGTGAGCGGAATCATCGCCAATACGGCTGCCGTCGCGGTTAGCGCAATCGGGCGGAATCGCCGCACGGCCGCTTCGCGCGCGGCCGTCCACGCATGTGTGCCGGTCGCCATGTCCTGCTTGATCTGGTCAATCAGGATGATGGTGTTTCGCATGATGATGCCCATCAGCGCGATGACACCCAGCATGGCGACGAAGCCAAACGGCATACGGAATATGAGCAGCCCTACAGCGACACCAACGATACCGAACGGCGCGGTCAGCAGCACCATCGAAGCGAGCGAGAAGCTCTGCAATTGCAGCATCAGCAGCATCAACCAGGCAAAAATCATAAGCGGCACGCCGGCACCAATCGAGCCCTGCGCCTTTACGTTCTCTTCATACGCACCGCCTGTTTCGATGCGATAACCGGGCGGCAGTTTTGCGCGAATATCTGCGAGCTGCGGGTCAATTTGTGCCGAGACGTCGGGCGCTTGCGCGCCCTCAACGATGTCGGAGCGAACCGAGAGCGTCGGCACGCGTGAATAGCGCCTTATGATCGGCTCTTCCATCACTTGACTGACTTTGGCCACTTGCGACAGCGGCACGGTACGACCGCTCGCCGTCGGGATTTGCAAATCCTCCACTTGTGACACTGCGATGCGCTCCGCTGCCGGGCCGCGCAGCACCACGTCAATCAGGCGATCACGTTCACGGAAGGCACCAATTGTTGCGCCCGACACTGCGCCGCCGAGCGAACGCGCCACCGTGAGCGACGTAACGCCCAACGCACGAGCACGATCCTGATCGACTTCGACCTGCAGAGCTGGCGTGCGATCGCCCCAATCGGTGTTGACCTCGACCGTTTTCGGGCTCTTGCGCAGCACGACGGCAACTTCTTCGCCGATTTGCTTTAGCTTCGCGACATCCGGACCGCTCACGCGGAAAATAATCGGATAAGCGACGGGGGGACCAAGCGGTGTTTTAAGCGCTCGGCCGCGCACACCGGGAAAGTTGGTGTCGAGCTCGGTCTGAAGTTTTGTAGTGACGCGATTGCGCGCTTCAACACTGTCGGTCAGGATCAGTGTGTGCGAAAAATTCGGACGGAACAGCTCCTGATTGAGTGACAGGAAATAACGCGGCAGCGACATGCCAACGCTCGTGACAAACGTCTGCACATCCTTGTCAGCTTTGAGAATCGCTTCCAGCTTTTCGACCTGCGCTTCGGTAGCTTTGAAGCTTGAGCCCTCCGGCAACCACATCTCAACCATCACCTCGGTGCGATCACTGGTCGGGAAGAATTGCTTCTCGGTCAACCCCATGCCGACGATGCCCAACGCGAGCCCGGCTATGGTGATGACAATCGTTATCCAGCGATGCGAAATGCACCAGTCAATTGTCGACCGCAAACGCGAGTAAAACGGCGTGTCAAAGTGCTCATGCGCTTCTCCTTCGACTGTAGCGTTCTTCGGCTTCTTGAGAAGCCAGTAACCAAAAAGTGGCGTCGCGATGATCGCAGCAAACCATGACAGCACAAGCGCAATCGTCGTCACGCTAAACATGTCAAACGTGTATTCGCCGGTCGACGATTTCGCCGTGGCAATCGGCAGAAAACCCGCTGCGGTCACCAGTGTGCCCGAGAGCATCGGCCACGCGGTGCTGGCGTAGGCAAAGGTGGCGGAGGCAAATTTATCAAAGCCCTCCTCCAGTTTTCGCACCATCATTTCAACGACGATCATGGCGTCGTCCACCAGCAGTCCAAGCGCAATGATCAGCGCGCCGGTAGAAATGCGGTGCAGATCAATCTTGAAAATTTGCATCGCCAGAAACGTCGCCAGCAACACAAACGGAATCGTCAACGCGACCACCGCACCTGCGCGCCAACCCAGCGAAATGAAACTCACCGCCAACACGATGGCCACGGCTTCAAGCAGCGACCGCATGAAGGTTCCCACAGCAGTTTTCACCACTTTGGGCTGATTGCTGACCTGATGAAACTCGATGCCAACGGGCAGGTCGTGCTTGATGCGATCCATTGCTTTAGTGAGCTGCTCGCCTAGCTGCAACACATCGCCGTCGCTCTTCATCGACACTGATAGCGCGATGCCGGGCTTACCGCCGAAGCGAATGGTTTGCACGGGTGGATCAGCATAACCACGGTAAACATTGGCGATATCGCCGAGGCGAATGGTGCGGCCATTCACCGCGAGCTGAAGCTCGCGCACGGCCTTGACCGATTCAAAATTACCGGTGACGCGCAGCGCAATGGCGTTGTCTTTGGTCTGGATGACGCCCGCTGGCGAAATGGCATTTTGCGCCTGCAGTTGTGTAGCGATTGAGATGGCATCGATACCGAGTGCGCCGATTTTGGCGTTGCTGATTTCGACGTAGATCTTGTCGTCAACGACGCCGACCAGCTCAATCTTTGAGACGTCCGGGATGCGCAGCAATTCCTGTCGCACATCCTCCACTTTGTCACGTAGTTCCGAGAGCGTGAAACCATCGCCGGTGAAGGCGTAAATTGATCCGAAGACATCGCCAAATTCGTCATTGAAGAACGGCCCTTGCGCCTCGGCGGGTAACGTGAATCGGATGTCACTGACCTTCTTGCGTACTTGATACCAGAGCGCCTGAATTTCTTTGCGTGGCGCGGTGTCGATCAGCTCAAGAATGATCAGCGACTCGCCGGGTTTTGAGTAGCTTTGGGTGCGCTTGAAATACGGCATCTCTTGGAGTTTTTTCTCCAGACGATCCGTGATTTGCGAGTCAACTTGCGACGTTGTCGCACCGGGCCACAGCGTGCGAATGGTGATCGCGCGAAAGGTGAAATCCGGATCTTCGCGTTGCCCAAGCTTGAAGTAGGCTGAGAAGCCCGCAATCGCGATCGCAAGAATGAAAAACAGCGTTAACTGCTGGTGCTTGATCGCAGCGGCGGAGATGTTGCCCTTGGTGCCACCGGAGTCTTTGTTGCCCGAGCCGATCATGGCTTGCTGCCTGCTTTGGCGACCACCGGGGCGGTACTTGCAGCGGGCGCGGCAGCGGCACTCGTCAAGGCTGCTGCCTCAAGCAAACGCACTTTCTGTCCCGCCAGCAACAGGTTGGCACCTGCCGTCACTACGAGGTCACCCGGCTTTAATCCGGAGATGACTGCGACGCCCTCGTTGGTGCTGGTGCCAAGCTTCACTTCAACAGGCTTTACCGTTTCGCTCGCGCGATCCACGAGCCAGACGCGTGTCGCGTTGTCGCGGGTGTAGAGCGCGGTGTTGGGAATCACAATGACTTGCGCTTCGCCGAGATCGAGACGCACAGTAGCGCTCATGCCAAGCTTCAACGCGTCGTCGGCATTGGCAATGGAGAGTTTCGCCATGTAAGTGCGGCTTGCCGCGTCCGCTGCCGGAGCCAGTTCGCGCAACTTTGCAACGTAGAGTTTGCCCGGAATGGCATCGAACTGCGCAGCAAAACCCTTCGCCTGTTTCATCAAGCCGACTTCGCGCTCCGATACGTTGACGATAATTTCCTTCTCGCCTAGTTGTGCCACGCGCACCACGCTCTGCCCAGCAGAAACAACGCTGCCAGCTTCAGCTTCGATGGCAACCACCACGCCCGCTTTATCAGCGCGAAGTGTCTGAAAATTGAGTCCATTCTGTGCGTTCGCCAATTGCGATTGCGCTGCTTTCACGCGCGCATCGGCTGCGGCGGTCGTCGCTGCCTGACGCTCCAGTGCTGCGCCGGAAACGAAGCCTTTGTCGCGTAATTCCTGCTGACGTTTCAGCTCACTCTGCTGCAAAACGAAATCCGTCCGCGCGACTTCAACTTGGGCTGACTGCGCGTTGATCGCGGGCAACGCATCCTGAGAATCCAGCACCGCGAGCACTTGTCCTGCTTTGACTTCCTGACCTACGTCAACAGCCCGCCGCGCAATCTTTCCCGGCACGCGGAAGCCGTAGCGTTGCTCATAACGAGGCCGTACTTCGCCGGGCAAATACGAGATATCACCCAGCGCGCTCATGCCGACTTGCATGAAACGAACCGGGCGCGGTGGTTCCGCTTTGGTAGCGGCGGCTTCGGTTTTCGCTTCGTCTTTTTTGCCGCAGCCTGCGACTGATAACGTGCCCAATGTGCCGATTGCGAGTAGCGCTGCGAGGAGGAGAGTAGCCTTCTTGTTCATCGTTTTGAATCCTTGGAATCCTGCTGAATCTGCGTGGTGTCTGTGGTGTCTGGAATGCCAGCGACATGCGCCCAGTAGCGTGTCAGCGCGAGCGAGGCTTCTGCTTGATAGGTCCCCATGCCTGGCAGGATCGGGCACTTGGGATCATTGGCCTGTTCGCCGCGCATGAGGCTGTAGAGGCCAATCATCATCGCGTAGCTGTGCTTGAGCAGGCGCACGCCTTCGCCTAGCGCGAGTTTCGTGAAATGTCGCTCCAGCCCCGCACCCGCTGTGAGCAACCAGTGGGTCATGTTCACCTGAAAGTTTTTCGCGGCCTCAAGCGGCACAGCATTACCGCCAAAGCCAATGCAAACTGCCCCGAGCGGCATGTAGGTTGGCGCGTTCAGGATGTGCGCTTCAGCTAGCGCAATCATCTCGGCAAACAGAAACGGCTGCCCGTTGTTCAAGCGCGAAATCAATGTCGTGAAAAAGTGCTCAACGTGTCGCAAGTGCAGCGCTAGATAAATCTCTTCTTTGGTCTGGAAATAGAGGTAAACCGTGCCTTTAGCGAGCCCTGCGGACTCGGCAACATCGGCGACGTTGGCGAGCTCATAGCGCTCGGCAAAGAGCCGCTCCGCCGCGTCGAGAATAGTCTGTCGACGCGCTTCTTTGTCGTCGCCGTCAAGCGCACGAACGCGCTTGTTCGCATCCAACGCGCGCTTGGTGCTATCCGGCGCATGATGCGCACGATGTAGTTCACGCGCGCTCGTGATGACGGACTTCAACGAGCTTTTTACAGCTTGCCGAGCGCGTTGCTGCGCCTCCGTGGTGTGGCGTGCATGATGCGCGTCAATCGCATCAAGTATGATTTTTTTGATGGGTGGCATAGCGGAAATTGGCTTTTTTGATCAAAACCAACACGAACTGACCGTGAGTCATTAACACACCAAATGCTAAATGACTCGCGGTCAGTTGTAAAGTGGCGTGGTTACGGCCCGTGTTCCAGGGACGGCGAAAGCCGCGACGGTCTGGCTGAACTCATCATGCTTTTCGCGACTTTCGCCGCTCCGACGAGGCGCTCAAACGCGCTCCAGAACCACCGCATTTCCCTGTCCAACGTCGATACACATGGGGCCCAGCGCATTCACTGCCGGAGGGCTGTAGGAGCGGATCTGCCGCGACCCGCGCCACAAAAAAATCGTCGTACGTCGTAACGCGGATCGTTGGTCGCGGCAGAGCCGCTCCTACAAGATCACGCTGCGACCGTCACACGAGCAGCACGTTGGAAAGCGCTTCCAGCTCCCCGCGCGACAAACCTGCGACAGCTTCAACGCACTTGAATCCATTCGGCGTTACGTCGATCACCGCAAGGTCAGTGTAGATGCGACTGACGCAGCGCACACCCGTGATCGGATAGGTGCATCGCTCAACCAGCTTGCTCGCGCCGCTGCGCGTGAGGTGCTCCATCATCACCCAAGTCCGCTTCGCGCCCACCGCTAAATCCATCGCGCCGCCCACCGCAGGTATGTCGTCCTTGCCGCCGGTATGCCAGTTCGCGAGATCGCCGTTGGCTGCCACCTGAAACGCACCGAGTACGGCGATATCGAGATGTCCCGCACGCATCATCGCGAACGAATCGGCACTGTGAAAATACGAACCGCCTGGGAGCAAAGTCACCGGCTGCTTGCCGGCATTGATGAGATCGAAATCTTCCGCTTCGGCACACGGCGCGGGCCCCATGCCCAGGATGCCGTTTTCGCTTTGCAGAATAATTTCGCGCCCCGCAGGCAAGTGGTTCGCCACCAGCGTCGGCATGCCGATGCCGAGGTTCACATACGCGCCGTCCGGCATGTCCTGCGCGATGCGTGCAGCCAGCTGATCGCGCGTGAGTTTGACGTAGCCCATCACGCCGCCTTATAGCCGGATGCGACCGTTGCCGAGCGCGCAATCTTCACCACGCGTTGCACGAAAATTCCCGGTGTGACAACGGCCTCTGGATCAAGCTGCCCCAGCGCAACAATGTCGTGCACCGAAGCAACCGTCGTCTTCGCCGCCATCGCCATCACCGGCCCGAAATTGCGCGCGGCCATGCGATAGGTGAGATTGCCCCAGCGGTCGCCCTGCTCTGCCTTGATCAACGCGAAGTCGGCGTGAATCGGGGATTCCAGCACGTACATCTCGCCGTTGATTGCGCGCGTCTCCTTGCCCTTCGCAAGCTCGGTGCCGAATCCCACCCGAGTGAAAAATCCACCAATGCCCGCACCGGCAGCGCGAATGCGCTCTGACAAATTGCCCTGCGGCACGAGTTCAAGCTGCACTTTTCCGGCGCGATACAGTCCGTCGAAAACATGTGAATCCGCCTGCCGCGGGAATGAGCAAATCACTTTGCGCACCTTGCCCGCCTTGAGCAGCGCGGCGAGGCCGAACTCCGCGTTACCCGCGTTGTTCGCCACAATCGTCAGCTCTGCCGCGCCCTGCGCGATGAGACCATCGATCAGCTCATTCGGCATGCCAGCGCCACCAAATCCACCCACCATGATGGTCGCGCCGTCGTGCACATCGGCAAGCGCTTCGGCAATTGAAGAGACAATTTTGTTGATCACACCAGTAGCTATCCGTGCAGTGATTGTGTTCGCGCTTGCGCTTTACTACTAAGTCAACCAAATATGTCCCATCGCGACCGGTGTGACTCCCTCTCCCTGGGGGAGAGGGCGGGGGGTGAGGGTGATTGCATCGCGATGCCTGATTTCTGAGCAAAGTCCCTCACCCCAACCCTCTCCCCCAGGGAGAGGGAGCCTGCCGAACCGGTCATATTTAGTTGACTTGTTAATAATTGGCGATTTAGGCAGTTGGTAATGCTAGCGTTGGCAACGGAAAGCTCGCCGTAGTCGAAGTTCAGTTTGGGTAATTTGGCGCCACAAAAGCGATCCAGTTGACCGTACAGTCGCTCCAATTAGTCGACAATGTTGGCAGTACGGTTGTTTCAAAGCAAACAAAAACGGACTACGACGCC
>JAYVPF010000254.1:0-15994 GCA_043757535.1 Burkholderiales bacterium | reverse complement strand
AAGCACAGTAATAGCTAGCTATTGCGAGCATTTGCAACGACGCATGGCGCGAAAAGGCGGTGCTTTTATGTTTCAAAATTTATGGGGCGAGACACTAGCGCTGGCCTTCGCCCTCTGGACGTTTTTCAAGTAGCACTGTCACCGCTGTCGCGAGCTCGGTCAGCGTGCGGATCTGTGATTCAACAACTTTGTGCGGCTGAAAATCGTACGCGCAGACCGTTCCCATCACCAGCCCATCGGGCGTCTTGATCGGAGCGGCGGCGTAGAAACGATAATAGGGTGGCCCGACGACCAACGGGTGCGACGCAAAACGCGGATCGTGGGTCGTGTCTTCGCTCACCAGAACAGCGTCCGGCTTCAGTAGCATTTGAATGCAGAATGATGTCGCGCGGGGTGATTCCTGCAAATCTGTGCCGATTCGCGACTTGAACCAATCGCGATCAGCGTCCAAAAAATTGACCGCGACCAAAGGCACGTCGAATAAATTCTTTGCTGCGCGTGTGATGTCGTCGTAGGCCGTTTCTGGCGCGCTATCAAGTATCAGATAGCGCCGAAGGCGATCCAGTCGAGTTTCTTCGCCAGATTTTTTTTCGTCTTCAGTGCTCATGGAAGCATTCTAAGTATCTCCGTAGAGCGCGCGACAACTTACATTTTTGAACGCAACCAAGCGGTAGTTCACCTGAGGAACAACTTGAGGTGCCCTTTAGGCGGTAGCGGACTCAATCGCCTTCACGATCTCGACCGTAAGCTTCGGCACGACGTCGAGCGCTTTCATGTTCTCGTGCACCTGACCGACTCGCGACGCACCGGTGATGACGGTCGATACGTTCGGATTTTTCAGGCACCACGCTAGAGCGAGTTGCGAAATCGTGCACCCCAAATCACCCGCAATCGGGCGCAGCTTCTCGACTGCATTGATTTTGCTGGCATCGGTCACTCGCTCCGCAATCCATTCGTAACCCTTGAGCGCGGCGCGACTGTCCGCCGGAATGCCATCCTTGTATTTCCCGGTGAGCAAGCCTGATGCGAGTGGGCTCCATGTGGTGAGTCCCAAGCCGATGTCGCCATACAGTCGGGCGAATTCTTTCTCTACTTTTTCGCGCGCGAAGAGGTTGTATTGCGGCTGCTCCACGACGGGCTTATGCAGGTGATGACGCTCGGCGGTTTCGTAGGCGGCGCGGACGTCGTCGGCGTTCCACTCGCTCGTCCCCCAGTACATGGCTTTGCCCATCGTCACCATGTCGCTCATCGCGCGCACGGTCTCTTCAATGGGTGTATTCGGATCGCCGCGATGGCAGAAAACAAGGTCGACGTAGTCAAGCTGCAAGCGCTTTAGCGAGCCGTCGATGGCTTGCATCAGGTACTTCCGATTGAGCGTATTTTTCTCGTTCGGGCCTTCGTGGATACCCCAGAAAAATTTGGTTGAGATGATCGCTTGCGCTCGTCGCCACTTGAGCTGCTTGAGCGCTTCGCCCATGATGGTTTCCGACATGCCGCGCGCGTAAACCTCGGCGTTATCGAAGAAATTAACGCCCGCATCCCATGCGGCAGCCATGCATTCGACGGCGGACTTAGTGTCCACCTGAGAGCCGTAGGTGACCCACGAGCCAAAAGAGAGTTCAGAGACTTTGAGGCCGGAGTGGCCGAGGCGACGGTATTGCATGTGCTAATTAAAATTTGGATGACGCACGCAGTGTAGAGGGAAGGGCAGCGCGTAGTCGTGCGGCGTTCCTGCTCGCGGAGGGCTATTCATCAACTGCGGCGAGCAATTCGTTGGCGGCCAGAATTTTTTTGGTCAATGCGATGAACTGTGCCTGCTCGTTCGCCGGGAGCGGAGCCAGAATGGCGTGTTGCGCGCTTTGTACCGCAGGCTGCATTGCCGCGAGCACCTGTTCGCCTTCGCTCGTGAGTTCGAGCAGACGCACGCGCCGGTCGGTCATAGATGCGCTGCGCGTGACCAGCCCGCGTTTTTGCAGTCGATCAATGACGCCGCCGATGGTGGACGTGTCAAAGCGAATGGCGGTGGCCAGTGTGCGCTGGTCGAGGCCCGGTGACTTGAAGATTTCCTCCAGCGCGGCGTATTGCACGGGCGTGACGCCGTGCGCTTTCGTGTGCTCCATGAACAGCGAGACGGCGATTTGTTGCAGGCGGCGGATGCTGTGGCCGGGTAGCTCGGTGATCGCGATGACCTTTGGTTGCCGTGGCTCGGATAATTGTGTTTTGTCAGTTGCGGCGTTTTTCAAAGTGTCATTCTTAGCAGAGGCGAAGGATCGAGTTGTTTTACAAGTTTGCAGCAAAGCAACCCCTATTGGCGCGCCACCTGATCCTTCGACACTCAGGATGACTACGATTATTTTATGAGTAAACGTATAGTACGTATACTGATAATGTGTATACTTCTTAGATGGGGATGATTTAAATCAAGGAAGGCATGTGAATAGTTCGCGAAGTGATGCACCCGTCATCGTCGCTGGCGGCGGCATTGGTGGGCTGGCGGCGGCGCTGGCGATTGCGCGACAGGGCTTTCGCGTGACGGTGTTTGAGCAGGCTCCACAAATTGGTGAAATCGGCGCTGGCATTCAGCTTGGGCCGAATGCGTTTGCCGCATTTGATGCTTTGGGCGTAGGCTCGAATGCTCGCGCTCGGGCCGTCTACACGGAGCGCCTGTTGATGATGGACGCGGTCGACGATTCAGTCGTTGCCGAGATTCCGGTGGGTGCCGCGTTTCGCGAACGCTTCGGCAATCCGTACGCGGTGATTCATCGAGCGGATGTGCACAAATCCTTGCTTGAAGGCGTAGAGGGGACTTCTCAAATTGAATTTCTAACCTCTACGCGCGTTGAGCGTATGGAGCAGGACGCAACTAGCATCACGGTGTACGACCAGCATGGCACTGCTCATCGTGGTGCGGCGCTGATTGGCGCGGATGGCGTGAAATCTGCCGTACGCGATGCGTTGGTTGGCGATCAGGTGCGGGTGTCCGGCCACGTCGTGTATCGCGCTGTCGTCGAGGCTAAGGATTTTCCGGAAGACGTGCGCTGGAGCGCCGCCACGATCTGGGTCGGCCCGAATTGCCATCTGGTGCATTACCCCATGCGCGGTGGCGAGCAGTACAACTTGGTCGTAACGTTTCACAGCCGCGAGAAGGAAGGCTGGAGCGTGACGGAAGGCAGCGCGGTTGAAGTGGAGAGCTACTTCACTGGGCTTTGCCCTCGTGCGCGACAACTGATTTATTTGCCGAAGAGCTGGAAGCGTTGGGCCACGGCTGATCGAGAGCCGATTGGCAAATGGTCGTATGGTCGCACAACGCTGCTGGGCGACGCTGCGCATCCGATGTTGCAATACCTCGCACAGGGCGCGTGTATGGCAATGGAGGATGCGGTGACGCTGGGTGAGGCGTTGGGCGCGCATGACGGTGACTTTGTGAAAGCCTTCGCGCATTACGAGCGTTCGCGCGTGGCCCGCACGGCGCGCGTGGTGCTGTCAGCGCGTGAAATGGGGCGTATTTATCACGCGAAGGATGTTGAACGTTTGGTGCGGAATGATTTGTGGAAAGGACGGTCGCCTGAGCGTTTTTATGATGCCGTGGACTGGCTCTACGCTTGGCGCGAAGAAACCTGTCTGACCGAATGAGGATCCGATCATGAATGCAATCGAAACATCGTTGAGTCTTGGTGCGCAGTCAAGTCAGGCCGAGCGCGAAGCGTTCTATGCGCGCATAGACCCGCAGAATATGGCGCCGCTGTGGACGCGTCTGAAATCATTGGTGCCTGCCGCGCCAACGCCCATTGGTGTGCCGCATCAATGGCGCTACGCCGACGTGCGCCCCTTCGTACTCGAATCAGCGTCGCACATCAGCGCGGAAGAGGCCGAGCGTCGTGTACTGATTCTTGAGAATCCGGCATTGCGCGGCTCATCGCAAATCACCAGTTCGCTCTACGCCGGTATTCAGCTCATCATGCCTGGCGAGGTGGCACCTGCGCACCGGCACACGCAATCGGCGTTGCGCTTGGTGCTAGAAGGCAGCGGTGCATATACCGCTGTCGATGGCGAAAAGACGATCATGCAGCCCGGCGATTTTGTGATCACGCCATCATGGACATGGCATCATCACGGTCATGAAGCAACGGGGCCAATGGTGTGGCTAGATGGTCTCGACATTCCGATGCTTGCGCACTTCAACAGCACGTTTCGTGAGGATCATCACGAGGCCGAAGCTGAAATCACAAGACCGACCGGCGACTCGCTTGCACGCTATGGAAGTGGTTTATTGCCGCTCAACTATCGCGCGCAAGCGCTCAATTCACCAATCTTCAACTACCCGTACGCTCGAACCCGTGAAGCGCTCGCGCAACTGGCTCATACAGGCACGCCAGACGTGCATCAGGGTTGCGTCATGCGTTACGTGAACCCCGTGGATGGCGGCTGGGCGATGCCCACGATGGCGACCACCATTCGCTTGTTGCCGAAGGGCTTTTCCACGCAGACTTATCGCTCTAGCGACAGCGCGATTTTTGTCGCACTTGAAGGCTCAACGACGCTCAACGTTGCGGGGCAAACGTTCGTCCTTGCGACCAACGATGTTGCGGTCGTTCCGGGCTGGATGCCTTACTCGTTGCACGCGGCCGAAGAGTCTGTTTTATTCTGTTTCTCCGACCGTGTGGCGCAGGAAAAACTCGGCTTTTTCCGCGAGGCGCGTGGATAGTCCGGCGCGTTCTAGGTTCCCTGTGAAGGGCCTTTGCGCGCTCGCAAATCAATCCGGTTATCGCCGCGCAACAGGTTGAACACCACGAAGCGATTCGCCTCACGAATCGCGCGCCGCACTTCCTCCGGCGATTGCACATACGCGCCGTTTACGCCAAGCAAAATGTCGTTATCGCGCAGCCCGATTTGATGCGCTTCTCCTGCTGGGCTCACGTCCAGCACGTAGACGCCACGACGATTCAATTCTCTGGGAATGCTGGCTAACTCAGTGCCTGGTAATTCAGTAATTTTTTCCGGTTTCAAGCCCTGTGCGCGCGCTGGTGTTTCAATCGTGATGCGCACATTTCGAAGCTGCCCGCTGCGCATCAGGGACAGGTCGAGGTGCTGACCAATCGGTGTCAAACCTTGCTGGTTGCGCAGGTCGTAACCCGTGCGCACCGCGCGTCCATTGGCACTGAGAACGACGTCACCTTTCTTTAGACCCGCTTTGTCGGCGGGGCTACCGGCGATCACCGTGTTGATCACTGCGCCTTCAATCGCGGGCAGCTTCTGCTCTTTTGCAATTTCCTGATTCACTTCGCCAACGGCGGCAATACCGATGCCACCGCGCTTGACTTCGCCAAATTTCGCAAGCTGATCCATTACACGCATCGCCATGTTGGTCGGAACCGCAAAGCCGATGCCGACGTTACCGCCGGTGGGGCCGATGATGGCGGTGTTGATGCCGATCAGTTCGCCGCGCAGGTTGATCAGTGCGCCGCCGGAATTACCGGGATTGATCGATGCGTCGGTCTGGATGAAATCTTCGAACCCTTCGATGTTCAATCCAGCGCGACCGAGCGCCGATACGATGCCCGAAGTCACCGTTTGCCCAACGCCGAACGGATTGCCAATGGCGAGCACGTAGTCGCCAACCTGCAACGCGTCAGATTCGCCTACGCGAACGGCGGTGAGTTTTTCGGCGGGAATTTGCAGAAGCGCAATGTCGGTCGCTGGATCGGTGCCGATGAGTTTTGCGGTGAGCTCACGGCGGTCGCGCAGTGTGACGACGATTTTTGTCGCGCCCTTGATGACGTGGTTGTTGGTGAGCACGTAGCCTTTGCCCGCGTCCACGATCACGCCTGAGCCCGAAGCCTGCGACTCGCGAGGTCGATCCGGAGCACCGAAAAAACGACGGAAAAACGGATCGTTGAACATTGGATTGTCCGCGTCATTTCCGCGCGCGGTGGTCGAAATGTTGACGACACCGGCTGCCGTTTGATTGACGATGGGAGCAAGGCTCGGCATCGCGCCGTTGAGGCCAGGTGCGGCGTGGCGGGGGATCGCGGGCTGGGCTTGCACCAGAAAGCCGAATGAAGTGATGCAGAGGAGTAGAAGTTTGCGAATCATAGTTGACGGCAAGTTTGAGTCAAGTTGATACAGCGCTCTGTCCCCTCTCCCTTGAGGGGAGAGGGCTAGGGAGAGGGTGACGGTGGCATCAAGATCAACGTTGGTTTTACAAGTCACCATACCCCTCACCCCAACCCTCTCCCGCAAGGGGAGAGGGGGAAAACCATCGCGCCCGTCGACGCTCAAACAAGCACGTCAGCCTGTGACTACGAGGTTATCGCGATGGATAAGTTCATCTTCATCCGCATAGCCGAGCACCGATTCGATTTCAGATGAGGGCTTCCTCATGATCCGCAAGGCCTCAGAGGACGAGTAGTTGGTGAGGCCACGTGCCAGTTCGCGGCCCGATTCGTCAATGCAGCCGATGACTTCTCCGCGCTCGAATTCACCGGCGACCGCGATCACGCCGATTGGCAGCAAGCTTCGTCCGCCGTGCAGCAGTGCCTTCGTCGCACCCGCATCCAGCGTGACTTTACCGCGCAATTGCAAATGATCGGCAAGCCAGCTTTTGCGTTTCCCGAGACTGGCTTCGGGCGCGTAGAGCAGGGTGCCGAGTGACTCACCGCCGAGTACACGTTGCAACACATTTTGCTCGTGACCGCTGGCAATCACGGTGTGAATACCGGTGTTCGCGGCGCGTCGTGCGGCGAGAATTTTGGTGAGCATGCCACCGCGCGAAATTGCCGTTCCCACAGCTCCCGCCATCGCCTCGTACTGCGGATCGTCAGCACGGCCTTCGCTAATAAATTGTGCAGACGTATCGCTGCGCGGATCGGCGGTGTAGAGCCCGCGTTGATCGGTCAGCAGCACGAGCGTTTGCGCATCAACGAGGTTCGCAACAAGCGCACCGAGTGTGTCGTTATCGCCAAAACGAATCTCGTCGGTAGTGACGGTGTCGTTCTCGTTGATGATTGGGATGACGTTGTGTTTGAGCAGCGCTAGAAGCGTCGAGCGCGCGTTGAGATAGCGTTTGCGATCCGCTAAATCCTCATGTGTGAGCAGCACTTGTGCGGTGTGCAGACCATGCGCAGCGAACGCTTGTTCGTAAACATTCACGAGGCCCATTTGGCCGACGGCGGCGGCAGCTTGCAGCTCGGACATCGCCTTCGGGCGCTGGCTCCAGCCTAGTCGCGCCATGCCCTCGGCGACAGCGCCGGAAGACACGAAGATGACCTGTACAGCATTGGCACGAAGGGCGGCGACGTCAGACGCCCAACGTGTAATGGCGGTGCGGTCGATGCCTGCGCCGCCGTTGGTGACGAGCGCGCTGCCTACCTTGGCAACGAGGCGTTTGGTGGCGGCGAGGCGGGCGCGGGTCACGCCAAAACGGAGGCGTCGGCGATGCGGCGCGCTTCCCGGCGGGCTTGCGCTTGCTCCGTGGCCTGACCCGACGGTGTGTTGTTACCCATCACCGGTGCCAGCGCGCCAACTTGAACCGCAACTTTAGGTTTCTTTGCCGCCTCTTTGGCGGCCAATTCCGCAGCAACAGTCGCCAGATGCTCGCCAATCGCACGCACCAGATTTTGCGTACCGGTCGCTTGCATGCCGCTGATCGCAAACCACGGTTTGGTCCAGCGCAAGCGCTTGAGCGCATCTTTGATGCGCGTATCGCCCTCTTTAGCATCAACGAGATCGAGCTTGTTGAAGACGAGCCAGCGCGGCCTTTTGAACAGTTGGGTGTCGTATTTTTTTAGCTCTGCCGCGAGCGCTTTGGCTTCTTTCACGGGATCGGCTTCGGGATCGTAAGGCGCGATATCGACGAGATGCAAAATCAGTTTGGTGCGTTGCAAATGGCGCAGAAACTGGTGGCCCAAGCCCGCGCCTTCCGACGCGCCTTCGATCAAGCCGGGGATATCCGCGATGACGAAGGCACGACCGTGATCGATACGCACGACGCCGAGGCTGGGCGCGAGCGTGGTGAATGGGTAATCAGCGACCTTTGGTTTCGCGGCACTTACCGCGCGTACCAGCGTGGATTTTCCGGCGTTGGGATAACCCAGCAAGCCAACGTCGGCTAGCACTTTTAGCTCAAGCTGAACGCGGCGGCTTTCGCCTTCTTCGCCCATCGTTTTTTGTCGTGGTGCGCGGTTCGTGCTTGATTTGAAATGCAGGTTGCCGAGGCCACCTGCGCCGCCTTTGGCGATCATTTCGCGCGCGCCGTGTTTCGCCAGATCGGCAATCTGGATACCGGTTTCGGCGTCGGTGATGATGGTGCCGACTGGCATCTTCAAAATCACATCATCCGATCCCCGACCGTAACAATCAGCGCCACTGCCGTTGCCGCCTTTTTCCGCACGGTGAATACGCGCAAATCGGTAGTCGATCAGCGTGTTGATGTTCTCGTCGGCCATCGCGTAAACGTTGCCGCCGCGTCCGCCGTCGCCGCCGTCCGGGCCACCGCGCGGGATGCATTTTTCGCGGCGGAAGGAGGCCATACCGTTACCGCCGTCGCCGGCGACGACGTCAATAAAAGCTTCATCAACAAATTTCATGGCGTGTTGGCCTTTTCGGTAGCCGGTATTGCAGGGCTGGCACCGTTGGTGCCAGTGCGAGCGTAGAGTTCAAAAGATTCCGCATTATCGCCGGGGCGATTGCCGCTCGCAATGAGCTTGAAATCGCGGGAGGGCAGCGCATCGGGTTCGCCGCGATAGCGCTGCAAGAGGACAAACGGGCAGGTCAGCTCGTGGACTTCGTCGACAGGTTCGGTGATCATCCCGGTGTAGTACCGTAGCATGGCTGCCTGCGCGGTCGAAAGTTCCAGCGAATTGATGCACTGGTTCGCTGGCCACTGGCTAACCATGTCCGTGAATACGGCGCGATAGCTGTTGATGTGGTTAGCCGGTGCCAGCAGCAATGCCTGCGCGACTACCCATAAAAATGTCACGCAGCCCGCCCAGTTGATGAGCGCTCTGCGCGCGTGTTGGTGGGCGGGCTGAATGAGCGCGATCCAGATGACAAACGCGAGCATTGCTACGGCATAACCCAGCCACGGCAGCGTGCCTTTGAAGCCCGGCACGTAGCCCTTGAGCCACTGCGAAATCATGGGTGGCCAGTTAAAGTAAATAGCACTGGCAGCGAGCACCACGGCGATGGCGGTGAGTCCTAGCACCATGATGCCGAACCAGTCAATCAGCGCGTACCAGGTGCGCCTCAGCGTGTCGACGCCGAACGCAGCTAGGATAATCAGCGGAGGTAACAGGTAAATCGCGTGAATGGCGCGCGGGTCGGTAAATACCGAAATCGTCACGAAACTGCTCACGAAAAACACAATGGGGGCGACTACCTCGCCGCGCTGCCAGCCACCGCCAAAGCCGCGTACGCGCAGAGCAATCAGCCAGATGGAAACCGGCCACACAGGCCAGGCAAACCACAAGAGCGTGCCGAGATAAAAAGTGGGGCCAAAGCGTTCATGATCGGCGACGTTGAGGCCAAAATCGGCCTCCGTCCACGCCGCAAAACCACCGGCATCGCGCAACGCAAATGCGGCAAGCCAGAAGGCACAGATTACGGTGGCAAAAATCAGCGCCCGGATCAACGCCACGCGATACATCGAGTACACCGGCGCGAAACACAGCAGGACGATGGGCAGCGCCACGATCAGATAGCCCATCACTCCGCGCGCGGCGAACGAGATGACGACGGCGGCAGTCAGGAGCGCGGTGGCACGCTTCGATGCGCTCGCCAGCTCCGCTGTCCCGTAAAGGGCAATGGCGAGTGCTGCGAACACGGCGATATCAGGCCCGTATTTGTGCGCCCACTCGTACAAGCCGACGCAGCCGATGGTGACGATGGCGGCGAGAAAGGAAATGTGTCCGCCGCTCCAGCGCCGTGCGGCCAGTGCGAGGGAAGCGATGCCAAGCGCGGCCCAGACAACGGTGCTGATTCGCGCGGCTTCGTGCAGCGGCAACACGAGTTTTGCGAGGAGCACGATCGGTGCGTTGATCCAGTGAATGAGGATGAATTCCGACTCCTGCGCCACACCCGCCACCATCGGCGTCCACCAGTCGCGGCCACCGCTCGCCATCTGCTCAAGCAGTGTCTGCAGGACGCCCAGATAGATCGGCTCCGGTTTCCACGGATCTCGACCCAACACGCCCGACAGCAACCAGAATCCAATCAACGCAAACAGCGCAACGGACTTCCATCGAGCCTTGTTGCGATCTGTGGGTTGATGATTGATGCGGGGTTGCATTGTAGTAGTGACGAGTAAGGAGGAGGGAGTAAGCAGTGAGCTGACAATTTTGACTGGGCTGAGGGTGCGGCGTTCGCTACACCACGGTCGCCAGCTGAATAAGCAGGCCCCCGAAAAGCAAAAAAGGCAGCACGCGGCTGCCTCGTCTGTTGGCCTCTTAGCAGTGGCTTATGCGGCTTCTTTTTTGGCGTACTTCTTGTTGAAGCGCTCGACGCGGCCTGCGGTGTCCAAAATACGCTGTTGCTTGCCCGTGTAGAACGGGTGCGACATGCTGGAAATCTCCAGAATCACCAACGGGTATTCTTTGCCGTCATCCATCGTGATTTTGCGGGGGGTGTGCAACGTCGAGCGGGTGATCCACTTCTCGTTGGCGGCGGTGTCGTGAAAAACGACGTCGCGATATTCGGGGTGAATTCCTGTTTTCATGGGTCTGGTAATCCTGTTATTTTCACGGCGCCCCAGCGACAAAATGTGGCCGGGATACGTGAAGGGTGGTTCCCGCTCACCAAATCAGTTCGATCATTGGCTTCCGGGGCGTGCTGGTCAATCCAGCGAAGCCCATGATTATGCCAAAACCCGCGCCATTGGGCAATCGGCGGGGCGAAACTTATAGCTTGTGGCGGAATTTCTGGGGAACAGCTTTTTTGGTGCATCGTGTTGAAGCTTTGTTACATAAGGGCTAGCGCGTTAGTGCCATTGAAAAGAGCGCTTATCGACTTTATGGATTTTCATGAACTAGCCCCAGTGCAATAAAGCTTCTAGCGAAAAGCTATTAATCGGTTGCTCCAAGCGCAAATTACCGCCACTCAGACGCTCTTGAACTTCGTTGTATCGTTCACACATTCGCTATCACGACGCTGGTATTTACAGGCGTCGCACCGGTCGCATATCGTGTTTTCTCAAAGGAAAAGCCCGCAATGAAACGAATTCTGCTGTTTGTACTGACCAACGTCGCGGTTGTCGCGGTGCTGGGGCTGGTCGCAAGCATTTTTGGACTCAACCGCTACGTCGGGCCCGGCGGGCTCAATTTGACCGCCTTGCTGGGCTTTGCGCTGGTCATGGGCTTCACGGGCGCGATTTTTTCGCTCCTGATCAGCAAGCCGATGGCGAAGTGGACGATGGGTTTGACCATGATCAACGATTCGCCTGATCCTACGCATCAGTGGATCGTCACGACTGTCCGCAAGTTTGCTGACAAAGCCAAGATCGGCATGCCGGACGTCGCGATTTATGAGGGCGAAGCCAACGCGTTCGCCACTGGTGCGTTCAAAAACTCGGCGCTGGTCGCTGTGTCTACTGGCCTCCTGCAAAGCATGAACCGGGAAGAGGTTGAGGCTGTCATTGGTCACGAAATCGCTCACGTCACCAATGGCGACATGGTCACCATGGCGCTGATTCAGGGCGTGATGAACACGTTCGTGATTTTCTTCTCGCGCGTCATTGGGTATTTCGTCGACAAAGTGGTGCTCAGGAACGAGCGCGCAGGCACCGGTATTGGCTACATGATCACGGTGTTCGTGCTCGACATGGTGCTCGGTGTGGTCGCGCACATCATCGTTTCCTGGTTCTCGCGTCAGCGTGAATTCCGCGCCGACGCAGGCTCGGCTGAACTCATGGGCAACAGCAAACCGATGGTCAACGCGCTCGCACGATTGGGCGGGCTCGACCCCGGTGAACTGCCCGCCACGGTCAAAGCGATGGGCATCAACGACCGCCCGGGCTGGTCAGCGTTGTTCTCAACGCACCCGCCGATGGAAGATCGCATCAAGGCGCTGCAAGAGCGACGCTAACGACGGCTGAAGCGCGCGTCAAGGCGTCAACGCCCGAATGCTCGCCTCAATCATTGCCGCTGGCAACGGGCTGGTGCCGCTTGGCATGAGCGCGCTACCGCGTAGTCCGACGAGGTAGCGCAAGATTATCGCGCCGTCGATCGCGGCGTCAGCTCGCGTGTCGCCATCGACATCAAGGCGACCAAGCAGGGCAGCGAGATGCGCCTCAATCTGCGCAGTGCTACGTGTTGCGGTGGGTGCCGTGGCACCGGCCACGAGCGCTGCGCCGCGCAATCCGAGCAGATAGCGCGTGAGCAGCACGCCGTCGGTGGTGAGCTGATATTTCGCACCACCGCCAGCGCCGCTGCCATCAATATCGAGCCATGCTTCAAGGTTGGGCAGATCGGCACTGGCGGAAAGATTGCGACGCACTTCGTTCCAGTTGCCGCGAACGTCCTTCGCACGCACGGTGATCACGCCACTGGCGGTGCGGATGATCGGCGCTGTGAGTGGCATCGTCCACACGTGATCGCTTTCGCTGAAACGCGAGATAAGTTCGCTGCCAGCGGGCGTCCCATCAACGACAAAATTTGCGGTGACCGAGAGCGAGCCTCGGTCCAGCCCCGAATAGTTATCAAACGCGCCAAATCGTATTCGTGAGAACGTGGTGCCGCCGCGCGTGGGCGGTTCGGTCAACGTGAGCACCGGTTTTTGTTCATCGTTAAACCAACCGAATTCACGTAGATTCGGGCTCAATGAATCGACCGGCGCACCGAGATCAATCCAGCGCGAGAACATCAATTTCTCGTCGTTGCTAAGTGGCGTCACACCGGACGCGGGTGGCGGGCAGGGCACGCCGTCAAAATCGATATCGGCATCGTTCGGGTCAGCGCCCGAGGGCAGCGTGGCTGCGTCGCCGCGGGTTGTCTCGGTCGGATGATTGGCATTGGTCCAGCCGTCGAGTCGTGCCCCCCATAGCTTCCACATCAACAGGCTGCGTCGCGATTGAAACATGCGCACATAGCGCGACGCATTGCTGCCGCGCCACGCCTGACCACTGATCACCGGTTTGATGCCGTACTTTGCGCTGATGTCGTTGGCCAACCGGTTGTAGGTGTTGTCGAAACCGTCGACGATGCTGGAGTCGTCAAAGCGCAGCCCCGCTGGTGCGCTGGCGCCCGCGTGACAGGACACGCATGAGCGTTGCAACACGGGTTTGATGTCACGATGAAACTCCACATCGAGCACGCGCGGGGTCAGATATTTTTGCAGCGCTTCGCCCGCCGCGGTCAACGTCATCACTGGTGTTTGTTGCGTCAAATCGGTTGGCACGTAGCCTGTTTTTCCGGCAACGGTTTGCGCGAACGAAAGTTTCTGCTGCGAATGGGCATGACAGCCGCCGCAATCGGCCCGCACCTCACCGGGGCGCACCTGGTGCCACGTCTGTGACGCCGCGAGCAGCATGCCTTTGCTGTCCAGCATGTGAAACGTGAACGGTGTATTCGCCGGGATTTTTGCCAGGAAACTGGTGTCAGCATTGCCGTCAGGATCGAGGATTACATTGCCGTTCGTATCCTTCTTTCTGAGTGGAATTTCACCGAGAATACGCAAGCGTTCGCGACCCTGATGCGCCTTGAACGCGGGGCCTTCGTTCGGCCCGTAACTGCGGTGCAGCGTGCCTTCCATGCCGACAATGCGCACCGAGTGAATGTCCGCGTTCGTATATTTACCGGCGTCCGCACCCTGATTAAACCAGTTCGGATTTTCGTCATTGCTCGCCACGTTAAAGCGATCCCAGCCATCGTAGCTTTGCGGGAATCCGATGTACTCAAAATTACCCGGTTTCGAATCGCGCCGATAAAAAGTTGAGGTGCCGATCAGACCAAACGGCGTACCGGCAGGCAGCGCGAGATGCTGCGTGCCGTTGTTAGGCAGCCAATCAATTTGCGTTGGCTCGGTGACACCGTGAATCGCTGAATAAGGTACTACCGCTTTTGGCATCATCGCGTTGTAGTTCGGGTCTAATTTGATTTGGATCAGATTCTGTGGATCGTCGACACTCACACCGTTTTTGAGTAGATAAATGCCGCCGTTGATGCGCGGCATCGTGGTCGGGCGATTCAAATTGTTGACCGGACCGGGGCTGTAAACAACGAGCACATCGTTGTTGGGTGCGCCCGACGGATGGGTGACTTTGCCGGCCCATTGCTCGCGCGCGGTGGCACCGGGAATGGGGTCGGCTGCACTATCTTCGCCGTGCGAAAACGCGGTGAGCGAGGATAAACCCGGCGGCGAAAAGCGATATTGCGTGAAGCGCGGCTGCAAGTGATACGGATGTCCGATGTTAAAAAACCAGCGACCGCGGCGCACCATGGGATTGGTGGCATCCAGCGCGTTGAAACTGCCGAAATCGGGCTGACCTGCAGGCGCTTCGGTGTTAAACGCGAGCAAGGTGCCGAAGCCTTCGTTGTTTAAGTTGTAATACTCGATCACACTAACGCGACCGTCTGAAAGTTGCGTCTGAAAATGCATCGACGAGCCCACTTTGAACGAACCAAACATCGGCTCCCAGTAGCGACCATCCGGCAAGATTGACCATAGCGACCACACGCGCTGATCTCGCAGGCCTTGACTCTCGTAGCTCGAAAACATCACGCGCCCATCTTTGAGCGCGACCGGGTGCATGGCACTGCCGATGTTCAAGTGCCCGATTTTTTCGATCTCGCCGGTCAACTCGTCGAGCACGTACAGGCGCAAATTCGGGAAGGTGTAATCCTTGTTCGAAATAAAACCGTCACGGTTCGACACGAACATGAGCCTGCCGCCGGGCAGCGGGCACGGGGCCATATTGAAAATGCCGTAGCCCAAATAGTTGGCGTCACCCGAAGAGGCGACCAAATGATTGCTTGACCATTTGAGCCCGCCTGAAGCGACGTCCCACGTTTGCCAGGTGAGCCGTGTGATCACGCGTGTGGCGAGGTTCATGCGGTACAAATCAGAGCCGTATTTTGGCGCGTAACTGCGCTGATAGTTGCGCGCGGCGGTCGTGACATCCGGAAAAAATGCGAAATAAACCGATGCGCCGTCAAACGACATCACGGGGTCGAGCACCGCGCCTTTGCCCGCTGCAAAAAGCACTTCCTCGCTGCCGTTCGCCTTGAGCAACATGAGATCGGTGCCGGCTTCCATCTTGACCGGGTTGAACACTTCCGGCCAATCGGTCAACGTGGCGTCGCCCTTGCGTGGCGCGCGAAGATACACGATGTCGTAGTTCACAGCTTGCGCGAAAGCAAGCGAGGAGAATGCTTCGATGCCGATCAACACGAGCACGGCGAAGCAGCAAAAAAGTGATTTGAATTGACGCACGGCCAGACCTTTCATCGCGCATCGCAACGCATTAGTGCGCAGCGCAGCAGCGAAATTAAGTCCCCGGTCAAGTCGCTTTATATCAAGCTAAAGCGCGACTGGCAAGCCGGCATCGTTGCAAGATTTCCAAAATTCGCGACCGAAGCGTCGTCGGTGAGACCTGGCGGTGATGTACACGGGCGACAGGCGTCTGCTTCACTGAAGCGAGCACGCACGAGCTTATTTTTTTGAAAGCTATCACATAAGGGCATCTCTAATCCAATGTTCGCATCGACGTCGTGAACGTGCCGGCGCAACCTAGCTGGCGACTGCTGCGAATTGTGGGTAGGGCACAGGGGCGAACGTTTGTTGAGGTGCGCAACGGAGCGCGTGTCGTCAGGCGGCTTGAGGTGTCAGTCAAACCGCGTGTCAAGCTCAAGCTGAGTTTAATCTCTATGGGTAAATTCCCCGCCGCTTGCGGCGAAGCGTTTGTGTCGCTAGCAGCCTGTCGGACTTAAGCTTCAAGCCGCTTCGCTACGCTGTACTTGCGGCTGTTGTTGCTTAATATTCAGGCATCAATCGTAAATTCAGGGTG
>JAYVPF010000253.1:0-4252 GCA_043757535.1 Burkholderiales bacterium | reverse complement strand
CAGGTGACATGCAATGATTTCAGTGACTTGCAATCGCCGTCGCATGCCACCTGATCCTTCGCCGTGCTCAGGATGACATTATTCAGCGTTTCCCTAGCGCCAGCACCCCCTCTCCCCAACCCTCTCCCACGAGGGGAGAGGGGGCAATCGTTAGACGCCCGACCAATCCTACAATACCCCCATGAACACAAGAAAATATTTCGGCACCGACGGGGTGCGTGGCGAAGTGGGCATTGCGCCGATTACGCCGGATTTCATCATGCAGCTAGGGCACGCTACGGGTCGCGTGCTGCGTGCGCAGTCCAAGGTCGGGAAACGGCCTTCGGTGTTGATCGGCAAGGACACGCGGATTTCCGGGTACATGCTCGAAGCGGCGCTTGAGGCAGGCTTGTCAGCGGCGGGCGTGGACACCGTACTCACCGGGCCATTGCCTACACCTGCGATTGCTTATCTGACGCGCGCTTTGCGCCTGCAAGCAGGCCTCGTGATCTCCGCCTCGCACAACCCGTTTCAGGATAACGGCATCAAGTTCTTCAATCATCGCGGCGACAAACTCTCCGACGCTGCCGAGCAGGAAATCGAAGCCGAGCTTGATCGCGGGTTGCGCTGCGTGCCTTCGGCTGACCTGGGCAAAGCAAAGCGTTTGAACGACGCACCGGGTCGCTATGTGGAATTTTGCAAACGGGCATTTCCCTCGGAACTCTCGTTGCGCGGGCTGAAAATTGTGGTCGATTGTGCGCATGGCGCGGCGTATCAAGTAGCCCCCGCTGTGTTTCACGAACTGGGCGCAGAGGTCGTGAGTCTCGGCGTGTCGCCGGACGGCCTGAACATTAACAAAGGCGTTGGCGCGACTCACGCTGAATACATCGCCGAGATGGTGGTGAAGCATGAGGCTGATATCGGCATTGCAGTCGATGGCGATGCCGATCGCCTGCTGATGGCGGATGCGAACGGCAATCTCTTCGACGGTGACCAGCTCGTCTACATCATCGCGGCGCATCGCAAAACGCGGGGCGAATTGGGGGGAGGCGTCGTTGGCACGCAGATGACGAATTACGGTCTCGAAATGGCGTTTGCGCGCAACGGCATTGACTTCGCACGCGCCAAGGTCGGCGACCGCTACGTGCTGGAGGTTTTGCGCGAAAAGCAGTGGCTGATTGGCGGCGAAAACTCGGGCCACATTTTGTGCCTCGATCGCCATACGACGGGGGATGCGATCATCGCCGCGCTTGAAGTGTTGCGCGCGCTGGTTGAGCGCGGCGTGTCGCTGGCTGACGCGGCGAAGGACGTGAGTTTGCTGCCGCAGGAGTTGATCAACGTGCGCATCGATAAAGCCTCGCTCTGGGCCGAGAAGGCGGGCGTGAAGGCCGTGCTCGCCGATTGGGAATCGCAGCTTTCCGGACGCGGACGTATCCTGCTGCGACCGTCAGGCACCGAGCCCGTGGTGCGCGTGATGGTCGAGGCCGAGGACGCAACCATGGCGCGCAGCGGGGCCGAGGCGATTGCCGCGGCTGTGGCCGCGTAATTGCTTACTCATTCAACGTGAAACTCACCTATACCCCCGTCGACCTCGCTGCCGTTTTCATCTTCGCGCTGTGCTGGTTTGGCTACGCTTGGTTTGCGGCGTTGCGCAGCACGGATCGGGCGAGCTTGTTGAACGTGATGAACCCGCAGCGCGAGCGCTGGTTTGAGCAAACATTGACGCGCGAGAATCGCATTGTCGATTCCAGCCTCACCGCGAATCTGTTGAACAGCGCGACGTTTTTTTCATCGACCACGATTCTCGTATTGGGCGGTTTGCTGGCGCTGTTTGGTTCGGTGGAAAAGAGTTCTGACATTCTCCAGAATTTGCCGTTCGCGCAGCGCAGTTCACAGCAATTGCTGGAGGCGAAAGTGGTGCTGTTAATCCTTTTGTTCATTTACGCGCTGGTGAAATTTACGTGGTCGGTGCGGCAATTTAATTTTGTGACGATCCTCATTGGTTCGCTCGCGCCAAGAGACAAAATCACCGACGTGGATCGCGCGGCCGCGAAGAGTGCGTCGGGTATTTTGAAGCTCGCAGGTGAGAACTTTGGGCAGGGTATGCGCGCCTACTACTTTGCGGTGGCGGCGCTGATGTGGTTTGTGCAACCGCTGTTTTTTATCGCGGCCACGCTGGTCGTTACCTTCATGCTCTACCGCATGGAATTTCACTCACGGACGCTGGACGTTCTCTCGGAAACGACGAAGTAGCTTTTTGCTGCATGGACGTTTCTATCGGGGCTGATCGTTAAAAAGAGCTGAAGTCGATTTCCAGAGTTTTCGCGGCCTGGCCCTTGATCAATGGTCGATTCGCCCAGAAGTCGTTTGCTGTATTTGCGTCAACGGCGCTACTTGCCTTTGCCCTGAGCCGCAACCGAATTCGGTTGTTACGGCGCAGCAACGGCGGTGAAAACGGATGACAATTTGCAGGCGCTGGTTGAGGCGAAAGTCGAGGGTTCACGCCTGTTGGTGCGGATGCTGCCGAAGCAATCTGCGCAAACGAAAAACGGGGTGCGGGTGACGATTGATTACTCGACGCTCAGTGCGCTCAACGTGAGCGATGGTGCGCGCGCTGAACTCGACGTTGCGGGCGGCGCGAGCTTCCGCGCCGCAGCGAAAGATGGCCGCACGCTCACCATTGCCGAGGCGATTGCCGGTGACTTTGATGTCGTCGTCAGCGACGCTGCCACCGGGTCGATTGCGAAGGCAACGTCCGCCACCTCGCAGCGCTATAAGGTGGTTGACGGTGCGCAGTTGACAGTTAACGAGGCCAGCTGTGATCGCGTCACCGTTTCCGTGGCAGACGGCGCCAACATGACGCTGCGCGCCGTCAATACGAAACGTATTGATGTCGCCTTGAGCGATGGCGTGCACCTCGAACTGGCGGGCGTTGCGCAACAACAGAATTTCTCGATCTCCGACGGTGCCGAGGTCAATGCGCTGCGATTGCAGGGCGGCAGCGCCAACGTGCGCGCCGCTGACGGCAGTGCGCCCAAACTGGGAGCCGTGCAAACACTCAGCGCCCGGACGCAGGACGGCAGCAGTATCCGCTACACGGGCGAGCCTGCTGCGACGATCAACCCGCGCGATGGATCGTCAGTGCGCAAAATCTAGCGCTACGTCGGAGCGGCACTGTCGGTGACACGGGGCGGATGATTGCGTAAATCTTGAAGGGCTTCTAAACTGCCTACTTGAAATATTCCGAGTAGTGCAGGAGCAACGTCATGTCGAGCCCCCTTTCTCCCACGATTCCCTACGATCCACAAAAAGCGCTGGCCTGTTCAACGCTGGTTGATCTGGCTTATGCAACGTTTAGCAACAACGTCGGCAACTCCAATCCGCCGCCGCCCGTGTTCCCGGACGGCTGGCAGCTTCAATTCAATCTGCAACTGGATCTTCGCCTGCTCGGCACGCTGTATTTCATCGGTTGGATATTGGCCCGCAACCTCGGTGATGGCCGCACGGAAAATGCCATTGTGTTTCTCGGTACCGAAGACAAGGAGTGGCTCTACGATCTCGACGGTACCTGTGTGCCGCACCCGCTCGGCGGTGAGGTTGAGACCGGCATGTATGACATGTTTTGCTCCATCACGGCGCTCGTGCCGGGGCAGTCACAGCTCGCTCCAACGCTGCTCACACAGTATCTGGCGCAACTGAATGCAGCGATCCCGCTGACCATTACCGGGCATAGTCTGGGCGGCGCGTTCACCACGCTAACCGCTGCGGCGATCAGCATGCAACCCGCACCAACAGCGCAACAAAACATGCAGGTCTATAGCCTCGCCTCGCCGCGCATCGGCAATGCCGATTTCGCCAATGCGTTTGATGCGGTGGTTGCCAACAACTACCGCATCTGCAACGTTCGCGACTATGTGCCGACGCTGCCACCCGCTGAGTGGGGGTTTCAGCATGTGTTAACCGCGTTGCCGCAGCCCGAGCTTGACTCGTGGCAATACCCGATTTATCACGGCCTCGACCCGGTCAAGGCGGCTGAGTGCTATCACAGCCACGCCGGGTACAACTACATGCTGTCGATCCTCGCCGGGCAGATTCCGGCTACCAGCGAACTGGCCAATTGCTACGCGCCCAACTTGCAAAGGCGCAGCGTGCAATTGACGCACGTTATTCCTGATCCTGATTAGTTATATGTCTCAGGTAAAAAGTTGTCATTCTGAGCAGCGCGAAGGATCAGTACGGCAGCAGATGCGATCACCACGAGCTTTTGCGTATG
>JAYVPF010000252.1:0-4259 GCA_043757535.1 Burkholderiales bacterium | reverse complement strand
CAAAGCCGGCCGGCGAGCCCGGCGTGCCGGCGCTGGAAGACATCGGCTTTGCGCGCACCAACCTGCACCAGCTGCGCCTGCCCAGCGGCCCGGCCGGCGCGCAGGAGCTGCTGGACGATTTTCTGCTCGACCGCATCGACCGCTATCAGGACACCCGCGACTTCCCGGCCGTCAAGGGCCCGAGCTACCTCAGCACGCACCTGCGCTTCGGCACCGTGTCGATCCGCAGACTGGCGCGGCTGGCAATGGAGCGACGCGAAGGGGGTTCACGCGGCGCCGAGGTCTGGCTGTCGGAGCTGATCTGGCGCGACTTCTATCACCAGGTGATGCACCACCATCCGCGCGTCGTCACGGGCTCTTTCAAGCCTGACTACGACCGCATCAAGTGGGAACACGGCAAGCCCGCCGAAACCCTGTTCGCCGCCTGGTGCGAAGGTCGCACCGGCTACCCGCTGGTCGATGCCGCCATGCACCAGATCAACCAGACCGGCTACATGCACAACCGCCTGCGCATGGTCGCGGCAAGTTTTTTGACGAAGGATTTGCTCGTCGATTGGCGTTGGGGCGAGAAGTATTTCGCGGAAAAATTGAACGACTTCGACCTATCCGCCAACAATGGCGGCTGGCAATGGGCGGCTTCCACAGGCTGCGATGCGCAACCGTATTTCCGCATTTTTAACCCGATCACTCAGAGCCAAAATTTTGACGAAAACGGCGCTTTCATTCGCAAATATGTGCCCGAGGTCGGCAAGCTGTCAAACAAGGACATTCATGCGCCGTGGCTGACCTCGCCGATCGAGCAACGGGCGCGCGAATTTGTGCCGGGGCGCGACTATCCCCTGCCGATCGTTGATCACGCCGAGGCACGGCTGGCAACGCTTGCCGAGTTCAAGCGGGCGCTGCCGAAGCGCGCTGTCGAGGCGTGAAAAGGTTTATGATGCAACGCAACAAAACTCAGCGGAATCAATATGAAATCGCTTGAAAATCGCGTTGTCCTCGTTACGGGATCGACGAGCGGCATCGGTCTGTCGATGGCGCGTCGCTTTGCTGAGGCGGGTGCAGAAGTGGTGATGAACGGTTTCGGCGACCCCGCTGAAATCGACCGTCTGCGCGAAGAAATCGCGGAGACCTCAAAAGTCCGCGTGCATTACGTGCCCGCCGATCTGTCGAAAGGCTCCGAGGCGCAGATGCTGGTCAAACAAACCATCGCGATTTGCGGGCGCATTGACGTGCTGGTGAACAATGCGGGCATTCAGCATGTGGCCAACATTCCCGACTTCCCGGACGACAAATGGGACGCCGTGATTGCGATCAATTTATCCAGCGCGTTTCACACCTCAAAAATCGCGCTGGCCGACATGCAAAAACGAGGCTGGGGCCGCATCATCAACATCGCCTCCGCGCACGGGCTGGTCGCGTCCGCGAACAAGAGCGCCTACGTCGCCGCCAAGCACGGCATCATCGGTCTGACCAAAGTCACCGCGCTCGAAAACGCCAAGACGTTCATCACCTGCAACGCCATCTGCCCCGGCTGGGTGGATACGCCGCTAGTGCGCAAGCAGATCGAAGCGCGCGCTGCGGCGCAGAGCATCTCGGTGGACGCTGCCACCCAACAACTAGTCGGCGAAAAGCAGCCGAGCGAGCGCTTCGTCGCGCCCGAGCATCTGGCCGAACTGGCGCTGTTCCTGACGACCGAAGCGGGCGGTTCGATCACCGGCAGCGCGTACACCATGGATGGCGGTTGGACCGCCCAATAGCACGCCTCGTCATCGACACCAACGTGCTGATCTCGGCGTTGGTGTTCAAGGATTCGCGCCATTTGCCGCTGCGCGAAGCGTGGCAGGACGGGCGCGTGACTCCGCTGCTCTCGGTGCGCACGTATCGCGAGTTGAAGCACGTACTCGGCTACCCGATGTTCAAGCTGGAAGACGACCAGATTGCCGAAGGGCTCGCCCTGCTCGGCCCGTTCATCGAATGGGTGCAGCTCGACCCCGCGCAAACCGCGACCCTGCCAAAATGCTCCGATCGCGACGATCAAAAGTTTGTCGAAACCGCCCACTGCGGACGAGCCGACGCGCTGCTCACCTATGACCGCGCGCTTCTGAAAATGAGGAAACGAATGTCGTTTGAGGTGCTTAAGCCGGATGCTTGGGCGGAAGCAGCTTTCTACTGAAATCCCCGTTGAATTGGGGATAGAGGCTTAAAACGCCGTTTATCGACTATCGCTATTTATCTGCTACAGCCCCAATGCGGAGTCACTTTCAGCGAAAAGCTGATGCTCGCTGAGCGCAGTTGCTAAATCAAGCTGTGTTGCGCCAACTATGACTCCAAAGCCCTTCACGCCACTGGACGACTGGTATGCTCACACAGAGGTACTTAACGTTCGAGCTAAGCGAGACCCGGCGGCGTGGCGTGTTGGACAGCAAGCGCAAAATGGGCCGGAGGCCCAGCACTTGATGGCCAGCACGCCACGCCTTTAGTTCCCGCTTGAGCGGGGGTTAGTCATCACGTAGCTCAACTCGATGGAGTACGATTTTCCCTCCAACGATCTCCTCACTATTTCTTGACACGGCAATGAACTGACCATCCATGCGCTCGGCGCTCCTAGCCCGACGCAGAAGAATGTACCCCTGATTGAGTGCAGTCGGGTTTGTGTGCTCGCCGTAGAGCGCTAGAAACTCGTTGTTTGATATTCGACCATCGACGGCATAAGCATCCTCGGCTCTGGCTCCATCCACCATGCTTCGAGCGTTCCAGTAGGCAAAAACCTCATCGCCGTAACGCAGCAATTCTGCGGCGACTTCAATTCGTCTTTTCTTCTTTGAATTGACGATGGCTTCGCCACTCCAGAAGGGGTAGAAGCCTTGCTTGCTTACATTGGGATCGAGGACTAATTGCTTTTGCGGAAAGTGCGGCGCGAGTTTTGCAACGACTTCTCCCAAGCCGTTGAACGTGTTGAGTACCAGTCGCCCAGCAAGGAGAGGTGCAAGTCGCCGAAAAATTGAGAAGCCGATCCCATGCAGAACGGGAATTATTCGGCTTTCTGATGCAGCCTCTAGTGCCATCAAGGCGTCGCGTTCGCTATAGGTCCAATATTTTTTTTCGTCGAAGAAGTTGAGTGTTGCTAACAGGATAGCAAATCGAGATTTCAAAAGTCCATGCTCAATGCTTCTAGCTAGACTATCCCCGGCCTTTATCTGTTGCTCGTCGAACCATACTGAAAAGCCAGCACGCCTAAGGCAACTCGCCAGCGGTCGAGCGAGACGCGTTTTGTCCTCGCCAGCGTGGCTGATGAAGAAGTCGTACTCATAGTCGCGAGCCATTGCCTAGAAGTTCGTTAAGGCAGATGATTCTTCAACGCAGTGCGGCAATGGACTGCCCCCTGATACCTGCATTGCGGCGACTTCCCGGCGAGCGAGGTCAAACTGCGCCTGAAATATAGAGTTCTGGCGAATCACCGTAGCTGCTGCGGCACCAACCACACGGCCTGCGTCAACGTCGGATTGCCAATGCACTCCGCAGGCAACTCGGCTTTGCCCAAAGGCATAGCCTCGCCGAAGTAACGCCTCTCGTCGCGCGGGGGCAAGGTCCGAAAGGATTAGTGCCCATGCCCAGCCTGCTGCCGCGTGCCCAGATGGATACGAGCCGTCTTTTGAAAGAAAAACTTCTTCCCGTGGCGTACAAGACTGTTCGTTCAACGCAACAAATGGTCTAACTCGGTTGTAGCGATTCTTTGCGGCATAAGTTGACAGACCCGCATCTGCCATAGATCGCCGAAGAAGCATGTATAGGTGTGGGGTGCGCGTAGGATCAGGTTCAAAGCCGAGGGCGCAAGAAAAAACTCGGGCTGCGGCAGGAAATTTTAGGTCTGCGTCATTTGCTGCGAGTAACCATCGTGGCTGACCGCGCGTTGCGAAGGCAAGACGAGCTCCTATTTCATCGGTGGAGCCCGGTGCTGCGGCGCGAGGGGCTTCAGGAAGAAATTGATCACTCCTAGGCATCTCCTGCTGCGTGAGATAGCCCGTGAGGTAGCCCGTTCCCTTCCGAATCTCCGGCACGTCACTTGGAGAAACTGGCGGCGGCGGTGCGATTGCGCACGATGCAACGCTAAGAGCTGTGGCAATCCAGACTGAAGTTCGCGTCATGAGGCTGAGCGTGACTCTAGCAGCCTGTCGGACTATTCAAGCAAAAGCGCGACGCAGCTGAGCGATACTTCAGTTCAACGAAATCAGAGCGTCGAGCATGTCGAAATTCATCGT
>JAYVPF010000251.1:0-4271 GCA_043757535.1 Burkholderiales bacterium | reverse complement strand
TTGATGTCGCCGATGCGTTGGTTGGCGATGCGGATGTTCGACAGAATGATCGACAAAATCTCGTCGTCGATCACGCCCTGCTTGTAGAGCTTGACCGGCGGCAGGCGCAAGCCCTCCTGCTCGACTTCGGTGGCGTTGGCCGAGAACCCGCCCGGCACCATGCCGCCGGTGTCGGGCCAATGCCCGGTATTGGCGAGCCAGCACCACAACTTGCCCTGATAGAAAAACGGCTTTACGAACTTCACGTCCATCAAGTGCGTGCCGCCGAGATAGGGGTCGTTGAGGATGAACACATCGCCGTCGCTTAGCGTGATGCCCATTCGCTTGACCCGCTCGATCACCGCCTCGACCGAGAACTGCATGGTGCCAACGAATATCGGCAGGCCCAACTCGCCCTGCGCGATCAGCTCGCCGTTATCGCGGTGATAGATGCCGTCGGAGCGGTCTAGCGCCTCGGATATCACTGGCGAAAAAGCACTGCGCACAAAAGCCAAGTCCATTTCATTGCAGACTTGGTTGAGGCCGCTTTGCAGGACGGCGAGGGTGATGGGGTCGACCAATACTTGTAGCGTCATCACGATGCCACCCTCTGCAATTCTCGTCCCACTAAATCCGGGATATCCATCTCTATAACATCCATGGACTGCACCAAAAGTGGATACAGGGAATCTCCTGAAACAGTTCCGCTCAATACATCAGTCCACACAGATGGAAAGTATCGCCCAAGCATCCCCAACAAATAAGACAGCAAAAATAAAATTCCAAAACTCGACAAAAAATATTTGTCCGCAAACGGCCATATCAGCACGTCTTGCGCGAGATCAATTGAAATATTCCCCACCCGCTGTTTGGTTTGATGAAGCACCGGCAAGCAAATTCGACGTCTGCCATCCCCAACCATCAAAATTCTTACTTGAATCGCGTCTTTCCCAGAACCGAAGCAGCTCGGTGATTTGAAAAATTGAACCTCGTTCTGGTTGAAATCGATAGAAAACAATTGCGCGAATTTCTCTTCACTCGTCAAATTTACGCGCTCCTCGCAGAGAAAATTAATGTATTTCGCGTCTGGGTTCTGATTCTGTTCGCCGCCAATTCCCGAAAACAAACTTAAAGGCTCATCGCCAAATACGGTTTGATAAACGTCGCGCAATCTCACGACTCTGGTCAGTACATCGCGAATTGAAAATTCAACTCCGGCAGGTATCGCCGAATACTTCAGCTCCTGAATTTCAACACCGTCGACAAAATCATGACGACGCCTTCTATGCCCGTCAAAATTTCCTGTAACACTACAAAGATTGCCAAATGTACCTTCGGTTGTTCGAATTCTAAGGTCGGCCAGTTTGGCAATATCGCCCCCAAGATTGCCACCCCACCCCATTGTCTGAAGGCCATGCGCCTCCTTCAAATTAGCCTCTCGCGCCACGCTGTCTCCAAACAAAATTGTCGCGCGTGAGAGAGATAAAGTTCCGTAATACAAGAGCACGGGCTTCACAACAAAGGACGCATTCTTTGCCGATTCAAAATATGCTTTTCCTTGTTTAATCGCTGCGATGACTTCTTTGGATTTGGATGTGCTTAATTTCCGACCGTGACGCAACAGGTAGAACTTTTTTACAAGATCTACGCTTTCATAAATCGAAATGACGTCCCAGCTATTCATATTTTCTAGTCCCAAAAAGTCAAAACCACGATCAACCGCCTAGTTCGACCGCAAAGACAACAAACAGATGTTTTCCCTTATGCAATAGCCAGCAAGAGATTTCCATCGGCATCTATTTGGACTTTTACTTGAGGCTGAATCACGGTCGTGCAATCGAGCTGCTCCACAATGGCCGGGCCGTTGAAAGTGGCATCCGTCGGAAGCCATTCACGCTGATAAACCGGCGTCGAAACCAACCCGCCATCGAACCACACCTCGCGCGACCCAATCTGCGCCTCCGCCAGGCTCGCCTTCGGCGCGGCAGCCGCAATCGCGCGCAAGGCCACGCGCTTGCGCCGCCCGATCACCGCTGTTGCGAGGTTGACCAGCACCGGATGGATTTCATCGAGCTTGACGCCGAAGCGCTGCCAGTACGCCGCCTCAAACGCAGCATACAATTCCGTGAGCAAAATCGCGCTTGATGCCACCGGCACTGCGAGCAAATGGCTCTGACCCTGAAACTGCATGTCGGCTGACAGCACACATTCGATGTTCTCGACCTCGACGTTTTCGCGCGCGATGGTGGCGCGCCCGACAGCTTCCTGTTCGGCAAACACCCGCGCCAGCACACCCTCATCGAGCAACTTCAAAGGCTGGTTGATGGTACGCACGTAGTCGTGCCGCACATCCGCGACGACACAGCCAAGAGCGTTGGTGAGACCGGGTCTTGAGGGAATCAGCACTTTCGGGATGCCGAGCTCCCGAGCCAGTGCGCAGGCATGCAGCGGGCCGGCGCCACCGAACGCAAACAGCGCGAAATCGCGTGGATCATGCCCGCGCGCGAGACTCACCATGCGGATCGCGCCGGCCATCTTGTCGTTGGCGATGCGGATGATCGCGGCAGCGGTTTGGGTCGCGTCGAGGCCGAGCTTCGATCCAACGTGTTCGACCAGCAACTCTTTCACCCGCGCCAGCGGCACCGGGTTGTCAACACTCAACAACTTGTCCGGGTTCAGGCGGCCCAGCACCAGATTCGCGTCGGTGATCGTCGGCAGCATGCCGCCGCGCGCATAGCAGATCGGCCCGGGCGTTGCGCCCGCACTCTCGGGCCCGACGCGCAGCATGCCCGACGCATCGACGCTGGCGAGCGAGCCGCCGCCCGCACCGATGGTATGCACATCAACCATCGGCACATGGATCGGCATCGCGTATTCGAGCTCCAGCTCGCTCGATACCGACGGCAAGCCGTCCTTGATGAGCGCCACATCGGTTGATGTGCCGCCCATGTCGTAGGTGATCAAGTTGGGATGGCCCGATACCCGCCCGGTGTACGCCGCAGCAATCACGCCCGAGGCCGGCCCCGACATCACCGTGTTGACCGCATGCTCGGCGACGATGGACGACGCGACCGTGCCGCCATTGCCCTGCATCACCAGCAAGTCCTTGGCGAAGCCTTTGGTCTTCAACTCGGTTTGCAAACGCGCCAGATAACGCGCCAGCACCGGCTGCACCGCCGCGTTCACCGCCGCAGTGACACCGCGTTCATACTCGCGATACTCGGCAACAATCTGATGGCCCACTGTCACGAAACCGTTGGGCCACAAGGGTTTCACGAGTTTCGCCGTCGCAAGCTCATGCGCCGGATTGATGTAGCTGTGGAGGTAATGAATCACCACGGCCTCGGCACCGCGCTCGATCAACAGCTTGGCAGCGGCGATCACCTGCGCTTCGTCGAGCGGGCGCAGCACCTGCCCCTCGGCATCCATCCGCTCATCGACTTCCATCCGCAACTCGCGCGGAATCAGCGGCACGAACGTGCCAGTGAGTCCATACGCCTTCGGCCGCGTGCGCCGCCCCAGCTCCAGCACGTCACGAAAGCCGCGCGTGGTGATCAACCCCACCTTCGCGATCTTGCGCTCCAGCATGGCGTTCGTCGTCGTCGTGGTGCCGTGGATGATCGCGGCGAGACCCGCAGCGTCCGCGCCCGCAGCTTCCAGCGCAGCGAGCACACCGAAGGCCTGGTTATGTACCGTGGTCGGCACCTTGGCGAGCTTGACCTCGCCCGACACGTCATCGACCAGAATCAGGTCGGTGAAGGTGCCGCCTACGTCGATGCCTGCGATGCGGCCCATGTTAAATCAGCCGCCGGATTTTGCGACTGCGCGATACAACGCGTCGAATTTGACGAAGCTTTCCTGCAACGCGGCGATGACTTCAGGGCGGACTTGGCTTGGGGCATGCGGCGTCACGCCTTGCACGGGTGGTAGGTGCGAACGCTCTTCGCTGTGTTCTTTGACCGTCTCATTCATTTTCCTTGCTCCCTTCGCCCGGCGCTTACCGGCTTAGCTTCTCCAGTGTCTCGCGATTCTCAAACATTACGTCTGCGGCCAAATCAAGCTGCCAAGCAAGCTCTGCGCGAAAGCGTATCTGCGGCGTACGGGCAGAACTCTCAGCCAAATCCGTGACCTCATCTTTGCCTGCGCTGCGGCTCACGAGTGGCTTTAACTTCAATTCATTGTTCACGACTACTCCTGATCGGCAACAATTCTCGGCCGAAACCATTTCTCCAGTTCGGCCAGCTCAAACTTGTTGGCCTCAAACAAACGCATCATGAATTTGTAGATCTGCT
>JAYVPF010000250.1:0-16165 GCA_043757535.1 Burkholderiales bacterium | reverse complement strand
AAATCTCGGATCAGGGCGAATGTCGGGGTCGCCTTTTCTTTGGTGACTTTCTTTTGGCGAAGCAAAAGAAAGTTACTGCCCCGCGCGGCATGAGCGCGATGATGGATTCGCTTCTAAAGTACGTGTGAGGTCGCCCGTCACCCTCTCCCTAGCCCTCTCCCCTCAAGGGAGAGGGGACTGAGTTGCGCTTCGCGTGGTTTACGAACTGGATCCCCGGCTTCGCCAAGGATGACGGCGGGTTGTGCAAAGTGGCTCGAAATTACGCATCTATTAGTTTCAGGCCGCCGATGACGAGCGAGAAGGCTGGATCCATCCAGCGGGACTACACGAACATCGATCACAAGCGGCAGCGCGCTCGGCTGGCGTGCAGGTTGCGCCGCTTGCATGTTTGGAGGTTTTGTGGCAAGTTACTTGCCCCGTGGCATTGCAAAGCCACACCTATGTTTTTAACCGAAGGAGAAACAGATGAAGCGATTCGCATTAGTCCTGTTGTGCCTCATCCCTTTTATGGCAGCTGCGCAGGGGGCGCTTGACGGGCGACGGTTCGACACGCAGGCCGGGTTGACTGGCAAACCAGCACACATTCCCAAAGACATCCTGTCGTTCGCCGAGGGGAAATTTCATTCGTCCGACTGCGACCAGTACGGCTATGACCGCGGCGCCTATCGTGCAGCCACCGAAGGAGGCGCGGTCAACTTCGAAGTCGAAACCCGCAGTGAGCAGTACGGGCGCAACGTCTGGAAGGGCGTCGTCCGGGGAGACAACGTCGAAGGGACCATGGTGTTCTATCGCAAACCGACCTTCTTCCGGCCCAATCCGGAGCCGCTGGAGCATTGGTTCAAGGGTAAAGCGTTGTAGCCTGGTTTAAACACGATCAGCACCGCACCGGTAGGCTGGTTGTAATCCGGCCAACGCGGGGGGCCGCTGTGGTGCGCGTTCGTTGCCATCGTTTGCCTCCCGTTCGTCGTGATCGCAGCGGAGGCGGGTACAAAATTGCTGCAAAATAAAGCGATGAACTTGCCGCCAAAAATTCACCGCCTCGAGTCTGTAACGCCCACTCAAATTGATGAGCTAAGTAACGTCCTCATCGACTGCGTAGAAGGCGGCGCGTCGATCAGTTTCATGTTGCCGATGACGCGCGAGAAGGCTGAGCGCTTCTGGCGTGGCGTAGCAGAGAGCGTGACCAACAATGAACGCGTTTTGCTGGTCGCTCAGAACGAGCAGGGCGAAATCATTGGCAGCGTTCAGGTCGTGCTCGCGCAGCCGGAGAACCAGCCGCATCGCGCTGATATTTCGAAGATGATTGTGCATCCCAGTGCGCGGAAGCAGGGCATTGCTGCGGCCGTCATGGCGGCAGCGGAGGCTGAGGCTTTACGCGAAGGAAAGACGGTGCTGGTACTGGATACGGCAAGTGACGATGCAGAGCGCGTGTACCGGAAACTGGGGTGGCAGGAGTGTGGCGTGATTCCGGACTTTGCGTTATTGCCGGGTGGTGAGCTTTGTGCTACTACTTATTTTTATAAGCGGCTTGTTCCAGTCTAGACGGCAAATTCCGCGACGGCCCCCTCACCCTAACCCTCTCCCGCGAGGGGAGAGGGGACAGACCCGAGAACCGGCGTCGCTACATCTGCTTGAATAAATGCTGATACGCGCGCGACACAGGCAGCGGTTTCGGCACACGTTTCACATTCAGCGTCACGCGTCCATCACTATCACGTTTGCTCGACGTGACGCAGCGGATATTCACCATCGTGCCGCGATGGACTTGCCAGAATTGTTCGCCGTCGAGCGATTGAAGCAACTCGGCTAAGGGCATGCGGATGACGTGTTCGCCATTGGCGGTGTTGACGATGGTGTATTTGTCATCGCTTTGAAAGTAGAGAACTTCGTCGACCGAGATTTGATAGGTGACTTCACCGCGACTGGCGCGAATCCAGCGCAATTTTTGCTGCGCTACGCCGCACGTTGTCGAGGCAGCGCGCGAGAGCAGATTGAGGATTTGCGAGAGATCGGGCGCGGGCGCGCTTTGCGCAAATGCGGCTTTGAGGCGATTCACGGTTTGCTGCAAACGCTCGATGGTGACGGGTTTCAACAGATAGTCGATGGCTTCGTTTTCGAAGGCCTGCACGGCGTATTGATCGTAGGCGGTGACGAAGACTACGCGCGTTGCGGACTTCATTGCTTGTGCGACTTCTATGCCGGTTTGACCTGGCATTTTGATGTCCAGAAACGCGATGTCGGGCTTGTGTTCGAAGATCATCTGTGCTGCTTCGTTGCCGTTGGTGGCGATGGCTACGATTTGAAGTTCGGGCCAGAGTGCGGTGAGCTTGTCACGAAGGTCTTCGCGGAGCAGGGATTCGTCGTCGGCGATGAGGGCTGTGCTCATGCTAGGAAAGGAATTTTCTATGGCGTCATTCTCGCCGTCGCGGCGGGAATCCAGGAGGGATGGGATAGGCGTTGCGGTGCACTGGATTCCCGGCCTCTTGGCCGAGAATGACGCCGGATTTTGGATGATGCACTACGGCTATGTCTATGTCCTTGCGAGCGGTACTTGAATAGTGATCACAGTTCCCGGCGCGGCATCGGCCACGGTCAACGTCGCTCGCCCATCGTAGAGAACCGCCAGTCGCTCACGCAAATTGGCGAGCCCAAGGCCCGCGCCGGAACCATCGGCGTGATCAGAGAATCCGAGTCCGTTGTCGGCAACGGTCAGCACCATCGACTTACCTGAGCGTCGAGCCGTCACGTGCACGCGCCCACCCTCAACCTTCGGCTCCAGCCCGTGCTTGACGGCGTTCTCAACGATCGGTTGCAGCAGCATCGGCGGCAGCGACGCGCCCTGCAAATCCTCACCAATATCGAACTTAAATTGCAGCCGATCACCCATGCGGATTTTCAGGAGTTCGAGGTAGTTGCGCAGCAGATCAACCTCCTGCTTCACGGTGCCTTCCTGCGCGCGGCTCGCGGTCAAACTTTGCCGTAAATACGCGATGAAGTTGTCTAGCATCAGGCTCGCTTTGTCCGGTGCGCGCGGGATCAGCGTTTGAATATTGGCGAGCGTGTTGAACAAAAAGTGCGGCTCGATCTGCGCCTGCAGCATGCGCATCTGCGCCTGTACGAGCTGCTTCTCGCTGGAGACCACTTTCAGGTTCTCGCGCGCCATGATTTCATCGACTTTTTTCTGCTCCCACTCGGTGCCAAAAAACGAGCGACCAGCGAACGCGGACATGCCCTGTATAGTCAGGCCGATGCCCCAGCCTAGCGTGGGCCAGATCGCCCAGACCTTGCCGCCCATGATGAGATTCGCAATCCACAGGGAGGGAATGATGATCGCGTACATGGCGGCGGCGAAGTAGAAGCCGCGTATCGCCTTGACCTGCTTGCGCGCGTCGCGTAGCGCCTCTTCGCGGCGCATTGTCGCGTAGTCGATGGCCGAACTCATTTTTCGTCCCTTGCCATGAGGGCTTTGACTTTTTTGTCCTCCCACTCCTGCGAGAAGAAGCTCCAGAATGGCAACACCGACAGACCGTGTACGAGCACGCCGATGCCCCACCACAGCGTCGGCCAGACCGCCCACCACATCCACGCATTGACCCTGCTGGCCATGTTGTAGATCACCCATGCGTTGAAGGCCCAAAGTCCGGCATTCACCAGCAGGTAAACAAACAGGTGACGGTAAAAATCCGCCAGCCTGTGTACGCGGCGTCGGATGGCCAATTCACGTTCGTTCATGCCGGGAAGAATTAGTTCGTCGTCCATAGTCAGATTTTGCGTTGAGTTGAGCATGGACGCAGTCTAGAAATTGCGCTTATGCGCAGCAATTGGCGTCAGACGGACAATGCGGGTCTATTCGCGACTCGTCGCCTGAGTTCGCGAACGGTTGCCTGATGCCATGCAAGAAGCAACTTTTGCATGAAAAGACCGCCGCAATGGGGCTAACTCAGAAATATACCGATAGTCGACTTGCATCGATTTGTGACTTTGGCCCCCATGCAATGGCGTTCGCAGCGAAAAGCGGATGAGTTAAAAGGGCACCATTGATCCAGCGCAATGATCCCCAACATTCGATTCAGCGGTGGTACAAAACTACAAAATCCATCGGTTCCGCCCTTAAAATCTCGTCAGTAGGTTGAATCCGTCAGCGATGTGCCGTGACATTTTCCGGCGGCGTCGGTCTCAATAACTAGTAGTCGCTTAAATAATTACAGCTTCAGGAGAAGTTCACTTGTTAGATTTCTTGATGTCCGCCACTTCCGGGCTCATCGATTTGCCTTGGTGGGGCTACGTGCTGGTGCTTCTGGGCACGACGCACATCACTATCGCCACGGTCACCATTTTTCTGCATCGCACGCAGGCGCATCGCGGGATCGATTTGCATCCCGTCGTGTCGCATTTTTTCCGCGCATGGCTATGGCTGACCACAGGCATGGTCACCAAAGAATGGGTCGCGATTCACCGTAAGCATCACGCCAAATGCGACACCGTGGACGACCCGCACAGCCCGGTGATTCACGGGCATTGGGGCGTGCTGCGTTTCGGCGTCGACATGTATCGTAAAGAATCTAAAAATCTCGATACGCTGGAGCGCTACGGCTACGGCACGCCGGACGATTGGGTTGAGCGCAACGTTTACAGCAAGTACACGTGGCAGGGCATGGGCGTGTCGCTGGTGGTATTCGTCGCGCTGTTTGGTTTTGCTGGGCTGTCGATGTGGGCGATCCAGTTGATCTGGATTCCAATCACCGCGGCGGGCATCATCAATGGCACCGGTCACCACTGGGGTTATCGCAATTATTTGACCGAAGATGCGTCAACCAACATCGTGCCGTGGGGCATCATCATCGGCGGCGAAGAGCTGCACAACAATCATCACGCGTTCGGCGCTTCGGCACGGTTCTCGCATCGCTGGTATGAGTTTGATATCGGCTGGATCTACATTTGCGCGCTGTCTTTGCTGGGTTTGGCGAAAGTGCGAAAAGTCGCCCCAGCGCTCAAGCTGCGCACGATTGAAGGCGACGTGGATGAGACGCTACAAGCGATCATCACGCACCGATATCGCGTGATGCAGGACTATGCCCGGCTCGTTCGTCGCACCGCCAAAGTTGAATTCGGTGCACTCAAAGCACGCGCTGAAAAGGGCGAGATTGAACTGCCCAATTTCAAGCAATTGCTGAAAGATTTCCGTGTTGATGCAGCCATACTTGCCGATGTGCAACGCGCACGTTTAGCTGAAGCGTTTACGCACAGCGAAGCCCTCAAAAAGCTCTATCAAATGCGTCAGGATTTGACCGCGCTGTGGGGCCGCTCGACCGAGTCGAAAGACCAGCTCGCAGTTCGCTGGCAGGTCTGGCGGAAGAACGCGGAAGGTTCCGGCATTGCGCCGCTGAAGGCATTTTCCAACCGGTTAGCGCGCTTCGCCTCCTGATCGGGTAGCGACAGCAAAACGCAAAGAGGGCTTGCAGTGCCACGCGCTGCGGGCTTTTTTTTCGAATCCTGTGAATCGATTGCGTCAGGAGCCATTCGGTGGCGTGCTCATTCTCGTCAGTGCTGCCGAAAACGGTCGCATCATTCAGCTTCGTCCAGAGCGTCGTCTATGACGACATCATTGGGTAACTTCGGATATATGCCAAATACATAATATTTGTATTTTTAACGTGAAATTGAGTTTGGGAGTTTCTATTCGACGCTCGCATTACGGCGGTAAACGCAACAGTTTTTCGGGCATCAATATCGGGCTGAGAAGCAGTCTGCATATGGCTTTCTGCGGGAAACGACACTCTAGGGTTAATACCATATGAATTTATATTTGTAAATAAATAGGAAAATGCTGTTTCTGGCAGATATTTCGCATGGAAAATAGCACTGAGTTACACGGCGTCGCGTCCTTTTGGGTGAGTGGTTTTAGTGCAAGGCGCGCAAAACGAAATTTCAAAGAGTTAGAGGATTGATCATGAAATTGTTGAAAAATTTGGGTTTCACTGGATGGCGCAACGTGTCGGTGTGTGTGGCGCTTGCAGGGGCGTGCGTTCTGCCCGCTCAAGCCGCTGCGAGCGCCAACGTGATCGCGACGCAGGCCAGCGCTACCGTGACCGCGGCAAGCACGGCTGATGCGCCCAAGGGCATATTCGCCAGCGGCCAGATACACAAGCGCACGACGCCTGCCATCTCATTGGCCAACGAGTCTGAGCTGCCGTTTTTCTTCAAGGGCTGGGTGTTCGCTCTGTTGGCGGTGCTAATCGTGTTCGCCATCAAACGTCCGTGGAACACATCAACCACCCGGTCACACGAGCGTCGGTCGAATCGTGCAAACGGACTGATTGCACCGCTCGTTCGCAGCTGATGTGTGCTGAAACGAGTCAACGCGTTCGGCGTTGATTCGCGACAGTCCAGTCGTATGGGGTGAAGGCGATCACGTAGTCGCGCGACAGGTCGCGACTGACGTAGCGCGCTGCGTAAGCGATCAAGGTCGGCGCATGGCGCGGCGTGAAATCCTCCGTGTAGAAACTCAATATTTCGTTGAAGAAAATGGTGCGTGTCGCAGCGTCGACGTTAAGGTTTTCCGGGCGCGCAAAGAACGCTCGAGTTTCGCGCTCCAGTTCTTGATTGAGGCCGGCAGCCGTAAACATTGTTCGCGGCAAGGTAGGACATGACACCGCAGAGCAATTAAGCGCGAAATGAACGCGCGGTTCGTCCAGCTTGCGAATGATGTCGTTCTCAAAAGCGTAGAGCGACAGCGGTTTGCCGCCAATCAAATATTTCCGCGTGACGAAGAAACGAACCTTGGCCAGACCCGCGTGCGTTTCTGGAATTCCAGACGCGATCACGTTGTACATCGACAGCGCGTTGTAGGCGTTGATCATGTGCGCAAGGCGGACCTCGCTACTGGCAAATCCGTCCAGCGACGTGCGGCCAATCGCACGTACATAGCGCTCAAGTGCTGGTAGCCCTGACGCGTTGGAACGATCATCGCGAAGCGCTTCAAAAGCAACCTCGCCGCGCGCGTTGACATGCTGTTCGAGCACGCGGGCATAGCCCGCCTCGGCCTCGCTGAGCGTGACTGATGCGGCGTTCGTTTCGTTGGGAATTTGAACGAGTGTCGTGCAGCCACTCACAAGCAACGCGGCAAATGCGATGACCGCGAGATTGACAAGAGATTTCATGCGGCGGCTTCCTGTTTACGCGATCCCTTCAACGAGGCGCGCGATTTGCCCTTCAACCATTTCACCGGAAGCCGCACCTCGCCGTTCGCATCTGCCGCTGCTGCCAACGGTTGCCAGACGCTGCCGTCCGCGCGCTCAATCGGCTTGAGCAGGAAGCGATCACGCTCGGCGTTGTAGGCGCACATCGACATCGGGCCATCGACCGTCGCGGCCATGAAGACGCAGGCGTCGATCCGCTCTGGGTCAAGGTCGCACGCGTCCATGAAGTTGTGAATGAAGAAGGACATTTTCCGCACAGCAGGCGGGCGCAGGCGACGCTCACGAAACCACTCGCCGCGCGCGCGCCAGAACATCACTGTGGTGTGCTTGACGAAGCCCCACCAAAGCTGCGGTCGCGCCAAGGCCGCACGCGCCACGATCAACGCGCCGCGCCCCGCCTGATCGCGATCAATCGTGACGTCTGCTGTGTCACGCATTACGCGGGAAACAAAGTCACCATCAGCCAGTGCGTCGAATCGCTGCGCACCAATGGTGAACAACATGGCGTAGCGATTGCACGCGTGATGGCCGCCGTGCAGCGCGTCAAAGTTAAGTGCGATACCTGCGCCGCGCTCAATGGCGTCGCACGCACCGCGCTGTGTGAGTGCAATCGGATCGCGCCCCGTCGAAGCGCCGCGCCCCGTCGTCGCGCCGAGTTGAAACGACGCGAAATGAACGACGTCGTTATGCCGCACAAAGAAGTCCGCGAGCATCGGCAGTTCGTGAAAATTGTCCACTGCAATCGTCGTGTTGAAGATCACGGACACATCGATTCCGCGCGCCATGTCGATGTAGCGCTCGCGAATTGTGTTCAACGCCAGTTCAGTCGCGAAACCTTTGCGTTGTTGCGTAACGTCAACGTGAAACGCGACGTCGTTTAAGCCATCGCGGACCAGTGTTTTCAACCATTCGCGCGTGAGCAGAATGCCATTGGTGAAGAGCGATGCGCGCATACGTTTACTGCGGATGTAGCGCACAATTTCACTCAGTTCGCCTTTGTCGCGAAGCGTCGGATCACCGCCGGAAATCTGAACATCCGTGTTCGGGCCAAACTGTGCAGCAATCACATCAATGCGACGAAAAACTTCGTCGAGCGGTAAATCACGAATCGCCTCCGCGCTCTCGGACAGGTAGCACAGCGTGCAGTCGAGATTGCAGCGCTGCGTGATTTCCAGTGAAACGCAGCCAATCGACCAGCGTCGGCCTGCGGCTTGGCGATCACTCCATTGCCCCGTCGCTTGCATGCGGACTGCGATGTCGTCGAGGCTTCGTTTACGAACGGTCGATGCGAGTGAGGCAGTGGCCGCGGAGGCGGTGAAAAAAAGCTTGCTGGATTGAACCATGTCATCACGTCGAACGACGACCGAACAGGCTTACAGTGATCGCGAAAAAGCGTCGCTCAAATAAAAAAAGCCCGCCAAAATAACTCAGGCGGGCCCTTTTTGCGAACACGAATGCTTATTTCAGCTTCGTCTCTTTGTAAAGCACATGCTTGCGGGCGACGGGATCAAATTTCTTGATCGAGAACTTCTCGCTCATGGTCTTTTTGTTTTTGGTCGTCGTGTAGAAGTGACCGGTGCCAGCGGACGATTCGAGTTTGATTTTTTCACGCATGATTCATGTCTCCCCGAATTAGATGACGCGACGTGCACGAAGATCGGCGAGCACGGCGTCAATGCCGTTCTTGTCGATCAGGCGGATGCCAGCGGTGGAAAGGCGGAGGCGAATGAAGCGGTTTTCGCTTTCGATCCAGATGCGGCGGCTTTGCAGATTGGGCAGGAAGCGGCGCTTGGTGTGGTTGTTGGCGTGAGAAACATTGTTTCCCACCATCGGCTTCTTGCCGGTGACGATGCAGACGCGTGACATGGTTGGTGTAGCTCCTGGGCGCACACTTGCGCCTGTTGTACTTCAGACGCGCCCCTGTGCGGTGTGAAGGGTCTTAAGCGCCGCAAACGTCGAATGGACCGCTAGCGCTCGGGGGTTTGATAGATCAGGGAAAGTCGTTGATTATAACGGGAATATTGCCATTCCAACAAGCCAGCGAGCCCCGACTAAAGCAGTTCCGCGAAATACTCGTGCGCCTCGGTGTTCACGGTCGAAATACGCAACTCCACCGGCTCATCTCTCATATCAAAAGCTGTCCGGCGGATAGTGAGCACTGGCGTTCCGGGTTTTAGCTTGAGCAATTTGGAGTGATCGACTGACGCGGCTTCGGCGCGCAGGCGCTCGTCCGTGCGCACGACGGTGATGCCGAAGGCTTCCTGATAGAGGTTGTAAATCGTGTTCGGACGCTCTTTGAACTGGGCGGCGGAGAGCTTTTCAAAGCGCGCCTGATCAATGGTGATGTCGTCAACCGACACGACTTCGCCAACCAGTGAGAGTTTGTTGCGAACGTGAAATGTCGGCGCGCCGACCGCGATTTTCAGACGCGACGCGACCTCAGCATCCGCCACCGCTTTGTGGAAAAACACGAACTCGACGAGCGGATAACTCTTCACACCTCGTTGCGGCACGATGTGGAAAAAATAGAACAGCAGTCGTTCGCGATCATGCGAGGCGACGAAGGTCCCTTTGCCCTGCTGGCGAATCAGGATGCGGTTCTCGACGAGCTCGTCGATGGCCTTGCGCAACGTACCGATGGACACGTTGTATTCGGTGGCGAGTTGCCGCTCCGACGGAATCAGCTGGCCGGGCTTCAGATCGCCCGAAGCAAGCTGCTCCATCAGCGCGCGCTGAACGCCTTTGTAAAGCGGCCCTCCGTCAAGACTATTCACATTCATCATGGTTACGTAGTTCTCTGTTCCTGCCAGTTTTTCGACAACCGGGTGATAGCAGCTTTTTTATCAACGCCCTATGTTACTGGGGCTAGCACGCAAAAACGAATAAAGTCGACTATCAGCTAAATCTATCGATAGCCCACCATCGACAGCCTTTTCAGATAAAAGCTAATGCCGTCAATCGTCTGATTTTTAACGTCAGAACGCTATTTGTACGCACTGTCGTGATTGAAATGGAGCGATTCAAATCGCATCACGTCTGCATCGCGAGTGACGACGGCACGCGCTTGAAGGCTTAGGCGAATGCTGTAGCGCGCATCGCTGCCCTTGATGCGTTCCCAGTTAAGCCCGTGATCGTCGAGGACTTGCTGCCATGTCATAGTGAGCAATCGTCGAAGGCATCTTGATGCTGCTTTCGACTGTGTCGCGTCGAGCGAGAAGAGTTGAACCTGAAATCGCTCGCCATTCAAATCCAGCCGAAGGCGCGCGGAACCATCACCGACGGTCAAGCGTGCTTTCTCGCGTGCGATGTATGGGGAACAGGCGAGACCGTTGGTCGATGTTTTTCCGCGCTCGCTAATTTTTCGGCGTGCGCGTCCAGCCGAGCCAAAATTTCGTCAGCGTTATCGGTGCGCGGCGGATTCGCCGCCATCCACTTCGTCGACTCAGCCAACTCTGACTGCATCTCGGGCGTATGCACCCACGACTGCGACTGCGGAATCACCGCCATTGGCGTCAACTCAATCACGCCGTCGGGGCGGGTATTGAGCTCAAAATATTTCCCAGCGAACTGTTTGCCGATGGCGAACTGTCCGCTAGCACCGACTTGTTTGAGTACGTTGTGCATGAATTTACCTAAATGCTTAAATCATGCGGCATTATAACTCGTGGCGATCACTATTTCCTGAACGTGAACATCGAGATTTCCGGAAAAAAGCCGATAGCCGCAGCGACCACGATCATTGCCGCGACAAAAGGCAGCGCCTGACGCGCAATCGCGGTGAGTGGTGTGCGCGTCAGCCCCGACATCACGAACAGATTGAGGCCAAATGGCGGCGTGATGAAACCGAGGCCCAGCGTGGTAATCATGAACACGCAAAAGTGCACTTGCTCCATGCCAATCTTCTGCGCGAGCGGCCACATGAGCGGCCCCAGGATCACGATACAAGGACTCGTTTCCATAAAGCAGCCCGCGATCACCCAGATCAGCAGCATGAGCGCGATGATCAGGTTCCTGTTGGCACCCTCCGCCCCGCCCAAGCCCATCACCAGCTCCACAAAGCGTTGTGGAACGTCCACCACGGTCAGCGCCTGCGCAAACAGCAGCGCCACTGCAATGATCGGCAGAATCACGCCGCACACACGCGCCGAAGTGCCAAGCATCAGCGGAAATTGCGACACTGTAATGCGCTTTTGCACGAGCCCGATCCCGACCGCGACCGCAGCCGCGACGGCAGCGGACTCGGTAGGCGTGAACCAGCCGGAGTAAATGCCACCCAGAATGATCACCGGAATCGCCAGCGCCCACTTCGCCTTGTTAAGCGATGACAACCAGCGCGAGAACGAAAATTTGTCGGTCGATTTTTCGTAGCCACGAATGCGGTTGATGACGGCGTTCGTCGCGATCACGGCAATCAACACCAACACGCCGGGCACAAACGCCGCCTGAAACAGCGTAGTGGCAGAAACGCCCAGCACCAATCCGAGAATGATGTACGCAATGGACGGCGGAATCAGAATGCCCGTGCACGCGCCGCTCGCCACGAGCGCACAGGCATAGTCTTTCGGGTAGCCGCGCTCAACGAGGCGATCCATCGTGATGCGCCCAACCGCTGCCGCATCCGCCGCGTCTGAGCCCGAGATGCAGGCGAAGAGGCCGCAACCCATCACGGTCGACGTGCCAAAGCCCGAGCGCAAACTGCCAAACGAAGCTTCCGCGAAATCAAGCAGCTGATAGGCCAACCCCGAGCGCACCATCACGTCGCCAGTAAGGATAAAAAGCGGTATCGCAATCAGCGCGAATGAGTCCACACCCTCGAACAATCCATCGCCAATCAGCGACAATGGCAACGCATCGGTGCTAACGAGAATCGCCACCGTGCCCAACCCCATCGTCACCCAGAACGGCACCCCGACAACCAGCAAGCCGATCATGAGGATCAGACACAAAGTAGTCGCCATGCGCCTATTCCTCAAACATCGATTTGCCCACGTACGCGGGACGACCCGCGCGAATGTCACCCACATCGCGCCACATCATTTGCAGGCAACGCACGATCATCAACGTGAAACCAATCGGCAACGCCGCTTCGGCCCATATTTTGTTGACGCGGAGCACCGGCGTCGTGCCGCCAAACTCCCAGAGTTGCTGCACGGTATGCAAACACCAGTACGTCGCGATGACGGCGAAGAGGAGCGTGCAGAATTCAGCGAACAAATACACCCAACCGTGCATGCGCGCGGGCAGTCGCTGCAACAAAATATCAAAGCGAATGTGCGCCCGCTCTTTCACCGCAAACGCAGCCCCGACGTAACCCAGGTAAATGAACGCGTACTGCGCCGTTTCCTGCGCCCAGGCGGACGAGTAATTGAGCACAAAGCGGCGCAAGACTTCCTGCACAATCACCACGCAAACAAAGACGTAGAACACGAGCATGGCGTAGCGCTCTGCGTTTTCGTCGAGGGCGCTAAGCCACGTTTTTGTTCCCTCCCCTCGGGGCGGAGGGCGGGGGGAGAGGGACGTTGTATGAGCAACAAGGTTCGTCTCGTCAGTCCCTCTCCCCAACCCTCCCCCCTGGGGGGAGGGAGCTGAGCCGATCAATGTGTCGGCCTGAACAAAGCCCGCTACAAAGCACACGGTGGCTGCAAAGAACAGGCAGAACTCCCCGACATCGCCGAGGCGAAACGGGAGCGTCGTGCCCATTTTTTGCGCCACCGCACCCGCGATGGCGTAGAGCGTGTAGAGCGCATAGAGCGCATAACCCGCCTTGGTCGCGCGCCCCTGCCATACTTGCACGCGCTAACCTTGGAAGTCAGCGACGGTGATGGGCCCTTTGGTGTTGGCCGCGAGCTTCAGTTTGTCGAAATTGGCAAGCGAACCTGCCAGTTCGATCTTGTCTTCACTCCACTCCGCACGCTGCTCGCCGCAGGACTCAACCCAGAGCTTGAACTCGTCCGCCGTCGGCACATAAAACTTGCAGCCGCCCGCACTCATCTGACGCATCGCCTCCGTGCGCGACGCGGCGAGCTGCTGGAACGACTGAATTTGTGTCATGCGTGATGCGTCTTCAAACACGGTCTGCATTTCCGGCGACAGCGCTTTGAAGTAAGCGTAGTTCGCTGCAAACATCTGCGCATCCGGCACCGTGCGCACGAAGGTGATGTTTTCCAGCACGTCGGTGAAACCAAACGTGGCGAGTGCCGTGACTGAAGGATCAAGCCCATCCGCCACGCCTTGCTTGATCGCCGTGGTCGTTTCACCCCACGCAACGACCGTCGGATTCGCGCCCATCAGCCGATAGAGTTTTTGCAGTAGTTTGGACGGCGGCACACGCATCTTCACGCCGCGTATATCAGCGGGGGTTTTGACGGTCTTTCCAAAGCCGCGACGGGTGGCTATAGTGCGCGGCTCCGTCGTGAAATAAAACATGGGCTTGAAGCCCTTTTCAGTCACCTTGGGCGTGATGTCGTCGTTCCACGTCTTGCTAGTCACGAGATTCGCGAACTTTTGATTTTCACCGCACCAGTAAGGAATGTTTACGAGATCGACAGTCTTTGTGTACGGCGAGAAATTGGAAAGCGACAACGATCCGCCCTGCACCGTGCCCGCCTGCACGCGCTGCGCCAGCGCTGCACCTACCGCCAACTGTCCCGCAGGGAACAGCCGAACATACATCTTGCCCTTCGAGAGCTTTTCGATGTTGTCCTTGAACGCTGCCTGCATGATCGGATACTTGATCACGTCCTCGATCTTGTACTCGGTGGCGAAAGTCATGGTGTACGTTGCCGCCTTCTTCTTTTTCTCTTCGTCGGCGCTGGTCTGCGCGACGGAAGTGTCGCTCCACAGATAACCACCGGTCGATGCCAGCACCGCGGCAGTGAATCCATAGCGACTGCTCATCGCCAAAAAGCGACGGCGTTCTGAGACTATTTTCCCTACTGCGTTGCTATCCATCCTTGATCTCCTTTGGGTCAATTTTTGCCAGCGTCTTGTTGCGCTATCGGCTTGTTTTTGTAGGAGCGGCTCTGCCGCGACCTAACCAATCAGCATTGTTACGTTGCGTCGCGGCAGAGCCGCTCCTACAGTTCGGTTTTACGCCGATTCGTACAGTCGTGTAAGCACGAACTCGCGATGACCCAACGCCTCAGCCGACGTCAAGCGACCATTGATCGTGCGCATCATGTTGTTGAGCAACGCATCCCCCGCGTCGTCCATCGTCATTTCACGGCGCAGCAAACCCGAGGTGTCCACGTCCACATGTTCGCTCATCAGGCGAACCGTTTTCGGGTTCGAGCACACCTTGATGACTGGCAAAATCGGGTTGCCGATCACATTGCCCTGGCCCGTCGGAAAGAAGTGAACCACGAAACCTGCGGCCGCGCACAACGTCACCATTTCCGCTGCTGCACTAGACGAATCCATGAACCACAAGCCCGGCCCGGTCGGCACTTCGGCTTTGTCGAGCACACCGTCGATCTTGCACTTGCGACCGATCTTCTGGATGTTGCCAAGCGCTTTTTCTTCGATGGTCGTCAAGCCACCCGCGATGTTGCCTTTGGTCGGTTGGCTGTCGGACAGATCGCTCGTTTTGTGCCGCTCGATCATCGCCTGATAGCGGTCGAACATGAACATAAAGTCTTTCCACACTTTTGGTGTGCGGCAACGGGCTTCGAGTAAGGCTTCGCCACCCGTGATTTCAGAGGTTTCACCGAACAGGAGCGTGGTTTTCATCGGGTAAAGCTTGTCAAACGCGTTGCCCACGGTCGGGTTCGCGCCGCAGCCGGACGTCGTGTCCGACTCACCGCATTTCGTCGAAATCCACAGCTCGCTGATCGGGCATTCCACGCGATGAATCTCGCTCGCGTCTTGTAGGAATTTCTTCGCAGCAGCCGACGCATGCATGATCGTTTGATGATCGCCGTGCCCTTCAATGCCGAAGCCGACGACTGGCTTGCCTGTGACCGCAATCGCATCGACGATTTTCTTTGTCCACTGCGACTCAATGCCGATCACCACGACGGCTGCGACGTTCGGGTTAGACCCCGTGCCGATCAGCGTCGCGAAGTGCAACTCAAGGTCAGCACCGAATTGCAGACGGCCATACGGATGCGCAATCGCCATCGTGCCCGTGATGTTGTTGGCAACGGCCAGCGCTGCCGCGTTCGACAGATCATCCACGGGAAGGATGATGACGTGATTCCTAACACCCACGCGACCGTTTGCACGGCGGTAGCCCCAGAATTTGGTTTTCTTTGTAATCATGATTTTGAGTTTGTTTGACCTACACAATTGTTCGGGTTTGGCTCCCTCTCCCTAGGGGAGAGGGCGGGGGTGAGGGAGGTGGCGCACGATCCAAATTCGGTGCTAATGCGAAAGACCCTCTCCCCTAGCCCCTCCCCCCCAAGGGGAGGGGAACACGTCGCGCTACCAGCGCTTGGTCTTCACATTGTGGACATGCAAGTGCTCGCCCTTCTTGATCGGTGCAACGACCTTGCCGATGTCCACCCCGTACTTAATCACCGTGTCGCCCACCTTGAAATCCTTGAGCGCAACCTTGTGGCCAATCGGAATGTCGCTCTTGAGCGCGACGTTGACGGTGGAGTCTGGCTCCATAATCCAGCCAGTGGTTTTTTGGCCGACTTTGCAGCCCTCGACGACGATGACACCCACGCCATCGTCCTTTTCATGCACTACGAAATGAATCATTGCTTTTCCTGCGTTCTTTTGACTTGGCGCTTTCTCGCCATCAGTGTTGGCGAGAAAGCTAAGTTAAGTCATCTAGATGATATAGATGAGTTGCGTAGAATACCAAGATCGGCAAAAAGTGCAAGTCAGAGCGTCGAAAAACGACGCGAATCTCGCACGCTTCTCTAGGGAAACGCTGATTAATGTCATCCTGAGCATGGCGAAGGATCAGGTGGCATGCAAGGGCGGATGCAAGTCATTGAAATCATTGCATGTCACCTGAT
>JAYVPF010000249.1:0-4281 GCA_043757535.1 Burkholderiales bacterium | reverse complement strand
TCGCGCGGTGCTCGCAATCCTCACGTACCAGAGCGTACGCTGCGGTTGCTGCGCTCCGTGCTCCTAACACTGCATCCCCAAAAATGAATTATTAGAGGCGCCCTTTAGCGGCGGGGTTGACCAGCAAGGCCCGGAGCGGCGCACGGCATCTCGACTTCGCGTGCGGAGAGGAGATCGCACAGACGATCCAGATGCGGGTCATCAAGTCCGCCGGCACGCAGCGATGCAGCGGTTTGGCACAAATAATCCGCGCCTGAGCCGTAGTGACCGCAGCAGGTAGCGAGCTTCTCGACGACCTGTTCGTCCGACAGGCGACCGGCGTAGGCGTCGGACGAATGATTCATCACAAAGCCGATGGCCGTGATCGGGCCATTGTCAGTTTTGGCATTGAGCCATTTCGCTTTGTAGCTGCCGCCGAACATTTCGCGCCGCCACAACAGAGTCAATTCTTTGCGTGCGACTTCAGCGCGCAGCCGATATACGACGCCGCGGCAGGCACCGCCACGATCCAGCGCGAGCACAAGGCCGGGGTTTTCTGGCGTGCCGCGATAGACGTTGCTCCACAGACAAAACCGGCGATGAAAACCGCGTACGGTCGCGGCCATGCGACCGCTGTGTTCCATGCACGGATTCCAGATCAGCGAGCCGTAGGCGAAGACGTGAACATCGCTCTTGCCATCCCATCGCTGCAGCATGCAATCAAGCGATTCACCCAGCGCCACATCGCAGAGCACTTTGAGCGCTAGCGCAGAATTTTTGATCGCTTCGCGTGCGTGATTGTTCTCGATGGCATCGCGGGTGATGCCCGTGAACGAGGCGACGGCACCGGTTTCGCGTGGCGTCGATGCATCCACAACGTGCGAGGACTTTGTCCCGCGTTCTTTACTGCTCACTGCTCACTCGTCACTGTTCACCATTCACTTTTCGGTGTGATAGCGCGTCACTAATTCAACTTCGCGCTTGCTACCAAGAATAACGCTGACACGCTCATGAAGTTGACCGGGCTGTGCATCGAGAATGCGTTGATGGCCATTTGTTGCAGCGCCGCCCGCCTGTTCGACGATAAAGCTCATCGGATTGGCCTCGTACATGAGGCGCAGCTTGCCTGGCTTGTCCGGCTCACGCTTGTCACGCGGATACAAAAACACGCCGCCACGCGTCAGTATGCGATGCACATCGGCCACCATCGAAGCGACCCAGCGCATGTTGAAGTCCTTGCCACGGGGGCCAGTCTTCCCCTGCAAAAGCTCGTCGATATAGCGCTTAACCGGCGGCTCCCAGTGCCGCATGTTGCTCATGTTGATGGCGAATTCCTGAGTCTCCTCGGGGATCATCATGTTTGCCTGCGTGAGCACCCACGAGCCCATCTCACGGTCCAGCGTGAAGCAATGCACGCCGGTGCCGACGGTCAGCACGAATACCGTCGTCGGGCCATAGACAGCATAGCCCGCGGCGACCTGCGTGGTGCCAGAGAGCAGGAAAGACTTTTCGGTCACGCTACCCATCGCCTCGGGGGCTTTCAGCACCGAGAAAATGGTCCCAATCGAGACGTTCACATCTATGTTCGACGAGCCATCGAGCGGATCGAACAGCAAGAGATATTCGCCCTTCGGGTAACGATTCGGAATCTCGTGAATCGTCTCCATCTCCTCGCTGGCCATGCCTGCGAGATGGCCGCCCCATTCGTTGGCTTCCATCAGGATGTCGTTGGAAATGACGTCCAGCTTTTTCTGTACCTCGCCCTGTATGTTCTCGGTGCCCGCGCTGCCGAGCATACCGGCCAGCGCGCCTTTGCCGACGTTCACCGCGATGGCCTTGCAGGCGCGAGCGACGACTTCGATCAAGAGCCGAAGCTCCGGCCGGATGGCATTCGCCGAGCGCTGTTGTTCAACAAGAAACTGGGTCAGCGAGGTGCGGCGCATGGGGGCGGGGACTTTTAATGACGTAGACCGAAGAAACGATTATACCGCCTCAAGTGGAAAACTTTTCGCTGTAATGACCGCTGCATAAGGGCTGGTTAGAATTTTTTGCTAAAGTCGACTTATCCTGTTTTGGGCGTTAAGCCCGCATGCAACTGTTGTTTCAAGAAAAAGCTATAAGCTGCGAGATTCCTCAACGCGAGGCGAATTTTGCCTAATGCCCACGTATAGCGGTCGATGCAGCGGAAAGTCGCTAGCGCGTTTGAGTTTCCAGTGCGCTCAAAAACGTCATTGCATGAACTCGCGTCGCCAGCACGTTGTCGTTCGCGCCGCACATCTCGGCAGACGCCCGCAAGCTGCTGCAAACTGAAGGGCGACGCGGGTCACCGAAGATCAGGCAGCGGTTGCCTGCGTCCAACTGCGCGCAGCGGACAGCTGCCGGTTTGCCCTTCGGCATACCTGGAATGGGCGATGAAATCGAAGGTGCGATGCAGCAAGCGCCACAGCCTGCGCGGCACTGCATCGGGTCACGCTTTAGGGTGCCAATCGCTCGATATGCCAGCCGCCAAACTGCCGCTGAAACACCAGGCGATCATGCAGGCGCGAGCGACGCCCTTGCCAGAACTCCACCATCTCCGGGACGATCACATACCCGCCCCAATTGGCGGGGCGCGGCGGGCTATCGCCCAGCCTCGATTGCGCCTCGGCAAAGCGCGCCTCCAGCGCCTCACGACTGTCGATTTTTTCGCTTTGCGGCGAGGCATGAGCGCCAATGCGCGAGGCGAGCGGGCGCGAGTTGAAGTATTCATCGGACACCGCATCGTCCACCTTCACCACATGGCCCTCAATGCGCACCTGGCGCTCCAGCTCCACCCAGTGAAAGGTCAGCGCCGCCCACTGCGCTTCAGCCAACTCGTGTCCCTTGCGGCTCTGGTAATTGGTGAAAAACACAAAGCCGTTTTCGTCGAAACTCTTTAGCAAAACAATGCGCGCTGACGGTCGCCCGTTGGTGCCGACCGTCGCCAGATTCATCGCAGTGGGCTCCGGCAACTCCGCCTTGATCGCGTCATTCATCCACTGGCCAAATTGGGTGAACGGATCCGCCGCCAGATCGCGCTTGCCCAGTGAGGCGAGCTTGTAGTCTTTGCGGAGGTCGGCGAGGGGGGCAGAGGCTTGGTTCATGCCGCGAATATACTCGTGACACACTCCGAACCGCCGCGCAAAGAACACTCAGATGGACGCCCCACAATCACCCGCAGCGCAATGGCTAGACGAAAACGCCGCCGTGCTCGCCGCTCGCCATGCGTGGGTAGAAGTGAACGGCACGTTCGGCGACCGGGTTCGCGCATGGAAGCGCGCGGGCGCACCACCTCAGACATCAGCACAAGCCAATGACGACTAAAAAATTCCACGGCACCGACTCCTACATCACCACCCCGGACCTGCTGCTAGCCGTTAACGCCGCGATCACGCTGAAGCGCCCGCTTCTGATCAAAGGCGAGCCCGGCACCGGCAAAACGCTGTTGGCGGAAGAGGTCGCGCGCGCTCTCGGCTGGCCGCTGTTTCAGTGGCACATCAAGAGCACGACGAAAGCGCAGCAGGGCCTGTACGAATACGACGCCGTCAGCCGCCTGCGCGACTCGCAGCTTGGCGAGGAGAAAGTCAAAGATATCGCCAACTACATCAAGCACGGGGTGCTCTGGGAAGCGTTCGACAGCGACGTGCCCACCGTCGTCCTGATCGACGAAATCGACAAGGCCGACATCGAATTTCCGAACGACCTGTTGCGTGAGTTAGACCGCATGAGCTTCGACGTCTACGAAACGCACAGCACCGTCACAGCCAAGCACCGCCCGCTGTTCATCATCACCAGCAACAACGAAAAGGACCTGCCCGACGCCTTCCTGCGCCGCTGCTTCTTCCACTACATCAAATTCCCCAGCAAAGAGACGATGAAGCAAATCGTCGACGTGCATTACCCCGCGATCAAGCAGGAAATGGTCAGCGCGGCGCTGGAAGCGTTCTTTGACCTGCGTGAAATGCCAGGCTTGAAGAAAAAGCCATCAACCAGCGAGTTGATTGACTGGATCAAACTATTACTGGCAGAGGACATTGATCCGGCGGTACTGCGCGAAAGAGATCAGCGGAAGGTGTTGGCGCCTTTGTATGGCGCGGTGCTCAAGAATGAGCAGGATACGGAGTTGTTTACCAAGCTTTTGTTTATGGCGAGACGGGGGTAGGGCACAGGTCGTACGAGCTCATTGAAGAAGTTGGAGGAGGCAGAGTTTTTTCTTGAATTGCTTGATGCATTGGTGCAGCGAACAAAATCGCTTACACACTCTGGCGATACCGCCAAGGAAGC
>JAYVPF010000248.1:0-4289 GCA_043757535.1 Burkholderiales bacterium | reverse complement strand
CCGGCTATTTTTATGCTGTATTTGTGCTTCATAATCCGTAATTACGGATTACAATCACTGGCATATTAGGGTGCCTTGCGCCCTTCGTCAAGCATTGCCGCCATCTTTCAAGGCCCGTGAACGACCTCGCCATCGATCTGCCGATTGCCCGCACCTCGCTGCATGGCGAGGTGACGGCGCGCCTGCGCGACATGATCGTCGAGGCGCGCCTCCAGCCCGGCGAACGAATCCAGGAAATCGAAGTGGCGAAACTCCTTGGCGTGTCGCGCACTCCCGTGCGCGAAGCGCTCAAGGTGCTAGCCTCGGAAGGTCTGGTTGAGTTGCTGCCGCTGCGCGGTGCGGTGGTCAAGGTGTTTTCGCCGAAGGACGCGCAAGACATGCTGGCCCTGATCGGCCTCCTGGAAGAATTCGCTGCGCGCGCCGCCTGCCAGGCCAGCGACGGCGAGATCGCCGCCATCGCCGCGATCCATGAGCGGATGCGCAAGCATTTCAAAAAGCGCGAGCGGCCCGAATACTTCGCCCTCAACCAGCAAATCCACAACGCCATCGTCGAAGCCGCACATAACCCGACCCTGTCGATGCTGCATGCCACTCTGCGCGCGCGCATGCGGCGCATCCGCTACATCGGCAACAGCCGCCCGGAGCACTGGAAAGGCGCGATGGGCGAGCACGAGGAGATGATCGCCGCGCTGGTGGCGCGCGACGGCAAACGGATGGCGCGTGCGATGCACCTGCACATGGCCAACACCTGGCCACGCGTGTCCTCCACTGTCTCGGCGCCGGACGGAGCGGTGTAAGAAGGAGTTTCATCGGTAAGATGGCAGGCACAGCCTGACCGGAAACACCGCCATGTCCTCTACCGCCGTTGAACTCTACGCCCTGCCGCGCAACGATATCGAAGTCGAAGCGGCAAAAGCGCGCTCGCGCAAGCGGTTGACCAAGACCGCTGCCGTCGCATCGCTGGCTTCCATCATCCCGCTGCCGGGCATCGACATCGCGGTCGACGCCGGTGCGCTCTTGAAACTGATTCCCGAAATCAATCGCGAGTTCGGCCTGACGCCAAACCAGATCGAACAGCTCTCGCCGAACAAGCAGTTGATCGTCTACAAATCAATCGTCGCGGTCGGTGGCGCGATGGTCGGCAAACTGATCACGCGTGAACTGGTGATCGAGGCGTTGAAAGCGGTCGGCGTGCGCCTGACGGTCAAGCAAGCCACCAAATATGTGCCGATCGCCGGCCAGGCGCTATCCGTCGCGATTGGCTTCGCGGCGATGCAGTACGTCGGCCGCCAGCACATCAAGGAATGTGCGCGGGTGGCGGAGATGGTGCGGGCGTTGAAATGAAGAAACCGAGCAAGCGCAGATTCGCGTCGGTCTGGGATGCAATTGAGGACACGCCGGAACAAGCCGAGTCTATGAAGCTGCGTGCGCGGCTGATGATGGCGCTGCAGAGCCGCATCAACCTAACACGTCTGTCAGAGGAGAAGACCGCCAGGGCTCTGGGCGTCACGCGGCCACGTCTCTCTGACCTCATGCGCGGACGTATCGCTCTGTTCTCAGTCGAATCGTTGCTCGACATGCTGACGCGCCTTGGCATGCGCGTAGAGGTCAAGGTCAGGGAAATGGCTTGACCGCTTCGACGTAGAACCAGCGCCCCTCTTCACGAACAAACCGGCTGGTCTCCTGCAGGCGTTGCGCGCGGCCGCCGATTTTATAGCGCGCAACGAACTCGACCAGCGCACTGTCTGGCCCGGTGACCTCAAAGCGCTTGACGTCGAGCCCGATCCATCTGGTTACGGTGTCGGTGGCGAGATCGAGCGAAGCAGGCCGCGTACCCGAGTGCCAGGTCGCCAGCAGATAGGCTTCATCACGCCGCGTGTACGCCACATAGCGCGAACGCATCAGAGCTTCAGCGGTCGGCGCCGGTGAACGGCCCGAAAGACAGGCACCGCAACATGCGTCGAACGCAATGCCAGAGCCACAAGGACATCCGGAATCTGTGGAAGGTGGACGACGCATGAAATGATACAGGCGGAGAACGGCTGTAGACGAATAATACGTCAAGAAGCGCTCCCACCAACGGTTTCACGCCAATTGCAATGCACTCTCAGGCGATTTCGGCGGCACTCACCACATGCGCGAAATCGACATGCAATGCATCGAAATGCGCCGTGCCACATTGAATCTTGGCCCATTCCGACCCGCGTAGTTTGAGCTGGTCCTTGGTGCTCTTGGTTTCGCGCACCAGATAAATCCGCTGGTCGTTTTCCTTGACGATGGCCCAATCCGGGTTGTAGCTGCCGATCGGCGTTTCAACCTGAAACCAGGAAGGCAGCTTGATAAACAACTTGATGTCCTGGCGCGAACTCATATCCTCGGCGAATTTGCGCTCGACCTCTGATTCCCACGGCACCATGTCGTAGATCGAGTTTTCAACCGCGATCATGCCGGTGAGGTAGCCGGTGATTTCCTTCTCCTCGAACAGCAGCATCTCGTATTCCTGTCCGTTGATGCGTTCGTACTTGATGCCGCCGATCATCAGTTCGCGCAGCACGGTTTCGATGGCATACAGCGCCTGATCGAGAAACTGCTGTGGATTGTGCTTCACCTCACCAAGCCGTTCGGATTCGATCAGGATTTGCGCCAGCGTCGAGCGCGTCAGTTCGGTCTTGCCTTGCAGGTAGCCCAGCAGGTCTGGAATCGGGTGGTTGGCGTACTCGGCCGGCGCCTGATTCACCGTCAGCAACGATGTTGTCAATCCCTCGCCAGTCATTTGCACGCTCGCCTTTTGCACGGCGATCCTGGCCGGCTCGATTTTGGCCGAATTGCGCAGACGCTCGGACGCGTCGTGAATCAGCTTGGCAGTTTCAAAATCGACCGCGTAGCGTGTCTTGTGTTTGATGCGGTCCCACAGCGCCTTGAAATGCTCGTTGAGCTTCCAGCCCGGCCTGAGCCTGGCGGTACGCTGCTCTTTCTTGTTGGCGATGCGGTTCTCGAATTTGACGCCGCACTCCTCCTCGATTTCAGTTTGCAGCTTGCGCGCGAACTCCTCGTAGCTCTCATTGGCGATGACGGTCAGGCGGTTGATGTTCGGGTCGAAGCAACGCTCACCCGTTTCCAGCACCGGCAGGCGCATCCCGCGCCCGATTTCCTGCCGTTTCCTGATTTCCGATTTGGTTTCATTGAGCGTGCAGATCTGAAACACGTTTGGGTTGTCCCAACCCTCGCGTAAGGCCGAATGGCTGAAGATGAACCGCAATGGTTCATCAAAAGACAGCAGACGCTCCTTGTCGCGCATGATGAGCTCGTAGGCCTCGTCATCCGCCGCCGTATCGCCCCGCGTGTCTTTGGCCACGCCCTTTGCCTGGGCGAAATAGCCGTTGTGCACCTTATCCACCGGCAGCGGTTCAAGCTCGCGATATTTTGGCAATGCGGCGATCTCGCGATACGCCTCGATGAACCAGAGCCGAATCTTGCCTTCTGCATCAGCATAGTTGGCAACCCGGTCGATGAAAAACAGCGACAACACCTTCAGCCGCCCGCCTTCGGGGAGCGACTTCCTGATGCGCAATTCCTTCTCGAAATGCTCCTTCACCGTTTCGCGAATCTGCACCCGCATCACCTCTTCGGTGCGGCCACCGTGGGTTTGTCCAGCAATCAACCCGACACCGTTTGTAAAGTTGATGCGTTGCTCACCGACATTGATCTCGTCGACGATGAACCCGCGATAGGTCGCGCGTTCTCCGGATGCGTCGAACAGATCGACGCCACCTGCGCTCACCGAAATGGTCTTGCGCTGCACGCCACCGCGTACGGCCACATCGATCGCCAGCTTCGCGGTGATTTTCTTCACCGTCGCCGTGATCGACTGCACCTGGATAAAGGGCTGGTTGAAATCGGGATCATCCAGCACCGAATCGACCTCGATGCGCTTTACCAGCTTCAGGTCATAGGCGCGCACCGGATTCAACTCATACAGCAGGTTGTACGGATCGCGATGCGTGGCCGAATAGCGCAAAGTACACAGAGGGTTAAGGCTCGCAATCGCCGCTTTCGACTGCACGCTCTCCATGTTCTGCGGTTCGTCCATCACCACGATGGGGCACGCCGACTGGATAAATTCAATCGGCTTGCGTCCCGACATGCGGTCGTTTTCTCGATGGATGACGTTGTTCGCCTGCTTGTTGAAAGCGTCGATGTTGAGCACGAGAATTTGCAGCGAGTTGGCCGTCGCAAACTGACGTAGTTTGGAAACCTGACGCGAATCGTATACCCAACAGTCCGACGGG
>JAYVPF010000247.1:0-4298 GCA_043757535.1 Burkholderiales bacterium | reverse complement strand
GATGCCGGAATATTCATAGCCCCATAATTTTCCGGTCCGGCCCACGCCGGTCTGGATTTCGTCGACGATGAGCAACAAACCGTGTTTTTTCGTCAGCTCGCGCAGTTCGCGCATGAACGCATCCGTTGCGATGATGACGCCGGTCTCGCCCTGGATGGGCTCCAGCATGACCGCCACAGTCTGATCGCTAATCAGGCGCTCAACCGAGGCAAGGTCATTGAGTTTCGCTTTCGGAAACCCCGGCACCTTCGGCTCGAACAAATCGCGGAACTGCGGCTTGCCCGATGCCGACATCGTGGCCAGCGTGCGGCCATGGAATGAATCCTCGAAAGTGATGATCTCGTAGGCGCCGCTTTTGTTCTTTGCCCCCCACTTGCGCGCAAGCTTGATCGCGCCTTCGTTGGCTTCGGCCCCGCTGTTGGTAAAGAACACGCGATCGAAGCAACTGTGCTCGACGATACGTTGCGCGAGCCGCATGGAAGGTTCGTTGTAGAACGCGGGGCTGGGCGAGATCAGTATGCGCGACTGTTCGAGCAACGCCTGCGTAATCACCGCCGGGCTGTGGCCGAGGCAGTTGACCGCCCAGCCCTGGATGAAGTCGAGGTAGCGCTTGCCTGCGTGATCCCACAGCCAGGAGCCTTCGCCGCGGACAAATACCAGCGGTGGCCTGGTCGTGATCTCCATCAGCGCACTGGCGGGAAAGTCGTCGAATTTCATGACTCGATCCTCTCGTGTTCAGTTTAAAAACAAAGGCCGCACGATCATGCGGCCTTTCGATAACGCTGGGTGCTGCAAATCAGGGCTGTCGTCGGCCGCACGAACGCATCCCGCTGCTCGCAGAGTGACGTCGAAGCACGCTTGTGATTTGAGTTTCCATGCGCCCGATTGTGATGCGGGGATCGCCGCGGGTCAAGGATCGCAAGCGGGATACCGACCCGGCTCACTCTTCCTTCGCGGATCCGCAGGCCGTTCCCTGGTGAAACACCAATTGCCATCTCTCTCCGGTGCGCGTCCAGATGGAACTTCGCAATGAATGGGATTCATTTCCGTCGGAACGTCGCAGGACCGTTGCATACCTGACCAGGGCGACCGATGGTGCCAGCGCCATTGCGGAAAATCCATGCAGTGACAACTGGCCATCGAAAGGCTTGTCCGTGGTGTCCAGGATGGCCGCCTTGTCGTAGACGCGGCCGGACCTTCCGTATTCCATGAAGTCGTCGGCAAGCAGCGCGGACATATTTTCCCGGGAGCGGCGGACTTCGGGGCGCAGCAGCGTCTCCTCGAGCCTCTTCAATTCCTCTACGACTTCGTCGGATAGTTCCATGGGTCGCATACCAGCATCGCTAACTGACACGGCGGAAAAATCGGTATTGTATTGCGCTATTCCACCCAAAGGACCGGCACTTGTCGCGCGCCCAACGCCTGCTCGATTTGATTCAGCTTCTGCGCGACCACCGCTATCCGGTGAGCGGCGGCAAGCTCGCATCCGAACTCGACATCAGCCTGCGCACGCTTTATCGCGACATCGACGCGCTGCAGGCACAAGGCGCGACCATCGATGGCGCACCGGGACTCGGTTACGTCTTGCGTCCCGGATTCCTGTTGCGTATTCCAGCGAAGTTGAACGGCAAATCCGACGATGTTGAAAGCGCGGGGAAGCGCGTTGCGTGATGGTCAGATTTTATCGTAAGTGTTCAACATCGTGTTCAATGTAGTGCTGGCACTGATTGGTGATCATGATTTGCTTTTGTCTGGCGTTTTTTTGCGCAGCGACTCGCCTTTGAGGGCAAGACGGTCACTCTGATTCCCCTGGGATGAGCCGACCGGTCGACTTTGGGATCATGGCTGTTTAGGCGCAACGTGCGCGCTCAGCGGCGCGACGCTTGCGGTGCGTCCGCTGCAACGGGTGGTTCGGCGTCAGTTCGCAACCTGGCGAGATCGTGCCAAGGCTTCAAATCCCAATAGCGTCGTGCTGCACCCGACGGCGATGGCAAAACAAAAAGCATAGTGTCGTCGATCTTCTCTTCCAGCAACCCGTAATGCACAGGATGACCTAGGAACTCCTCAGCGGCACGTTTACTCGTGAACGCAAGCACCTGCGGCCGGTACTGCCGCACCTTGGCACGTAACTCACCGCGACCAAAGTGCTCGCGCGAAAGAATGTGATCAGCACCGGATATGTTTTTTGCCAAGTCAGTCAGTCCTAAGCCGAAGTCCGCGATGCGCTGATACTCTTCGGGCTTCAAGGGGTGAGGAGTGAGGCGAACCTCAAACAAGGTGCGCCAAAAGGCGTTACCCGATCCGGCGTAGTAGGAGCGACGCAAGGCAGAAGCAGCGCCTACCGCGGTGCCGCAGAAGACGACAGCAAGACCGGGCGCGAGGACATCAGGAAGTACGCTCATACTGACGCCGAACGCACTAGCTGTGCGGCCGAACGCCGCAGGTGGGCGGTCCGAACCAGCGCCGGGTTCGGCCTCATTCACGTGCTCTACGGGAATGGCGAGTGACATATTCGCGCAACACACCATCCATGCGGGACTGCCAGCCGTCACCGGTAGACTTGAAGTACGCCAAGACCTCCGGGCTATAGCGCACTGACACGAGTTGCTTTGCGCTCCCCGACTTGGGACGGCCGCGCAGTGCCCGCAGTGGAACCATAGACTTGAGTTGCTTTGGCGTGAGCGGCCGAGCATCCGGATCGGATTTGGCCGCGACGGTGATCGCCCTGTCTTCTTTCAAAGTGGGCATTGCGATAGAAGACCGTTTAATTACTTTGGACATAATGTTTCACCTCGCGCCGATTGGCTCGGCGCAGGCTGATGATCCTTCGCACCTCACCACGATCTACAAAAGCCACGTAGTAAAGGATTCCGGTCTTAGGCGCGAGCGCGATCATGCGCCACTCGTCGTTCTCAAAACGTTCGTCGATCCAAACCAGCGCGGCATCCCAATCGAGTTCTTCTGCCAAGGCCAAAGAGACACCATGTTTCGTTTGATTCGCGGAATCTTTGGCCGGATCGAATTCGATCTGCATGCATTACTGTAGCTACAGTAATTGTGCTTGTCAAACAGTAAGCCGCGGCATGCTGCTATGAGGCCCAACGTCCGAATTCAGCCGCGCACAGCTTCTTGCGCGTCGGCTGCATGCCATTGTTGGGCCTCAGCTTGTTCATCTGTCGCTGACAATCACTTGCGAGCGGCCCAGTAGCCCGGCTTGCGTCGGTGGTGAGCGAGCGCGATGACACGAATTTCGTCGCCGCGAATGTAATAGACGATGCTGTAGGAAAACTTCCGTACCGGAAAGCGACGCCGCCCATTTCTCCAAGGAGCACCCAGCTCTGGGCGACTACTAAGAAGCTCGATCACTCGTTCGTATTCGGCAATGAACGCAAGAGCAACGTCGGAGTTGCCTTCCCGGGCGTAGAACAAAACTCCTTCAGTTAGCTCCCGATCGGCTTCGGGGCTAACCGAGACGATCATTTGATCGCAGCACGGGCTCGGGCAATGGATTCGGTCGCAGGGATTAGTTTCGCACGACCGCTCTCAATGTCGTCGATGCGGCGCTCGACCTCCGCTGCCCAGGCACTCTCAATTTCGTGATCATCGAAGATGCTGGTGATCAATCGATCCGCGAGCTGAGCTCGCTCCTCGGTCGTAAGCTTAAGTGCCTGGGCTTCAACGGTTTCAAACTGACTTGACATGCGCCCCTCCGGGATCGGACGACTATCAATCATACCCGTGCCGGTCAGTGCTTGCTGAGGCCCAACGCCCGAATTCAGCCGCGCCGCTAGGCGTCGGCTGGAATGACTGGTTGGGCGTCACGTTGCCTTCTGGCGCACCAGCTTGACTTGAAGCTCGCACCCTACAGCGCTTGCATAGCGCTTGAGCGTTGTAAGCGATGGGGCGTGCTTGCCAGCCGACTCAAGGCGGGAGATCGCACTCTTGGTAGTGCCCATGCGTTCCGCGACGGCATCCTGGGTAAGACCAGCGCGCGAGCGTGCCTTGAGCATTTGACCGGCCACTTGATATTCCAGCGCCAATGCGTCGTAGGCTTCGCGGAAGCCCTTGCGCGCACGAGCCTTTGCAAGGAACGCCTTGTGGACATGGGGCACAGATTTGTACTTCAGCTCAGCCATCTTGTAACTCCTTGAGGCGCTTGCGCGCCAGTTTCAGTTCACGATCGGGCGTCTGTTGAGTCTTCTTGATGAACGCGTGCAATACCGTGACACGCTTGCCCACCATGAAGCAGTAGAACGCGCGGCCTATGCCAGCCCGACCACGTGGTCTCAGCTCGAACA
>JAYVPF010000246.1:0-4337 GCA_043757535.1 Burkholderiales bacterium | reverse complement strand
ATGCGACGGCGATTGCAAGTCACTGAAATCATTGCATGTCACCTGATCCTTCGCCGTAGCTCAGGATGACCGATTGAATAGATCAGCGTCTCCCTAGCGCGTTTCGCTAAAGCATCATCTTTTTCCTCTATCCCTTATTACACAGGGGCTACATACAATAATCGTTAGATGTCGACTATTGCACTTATCGGCAAATAGCCCCGGTAAAACTGTGCTTGCAGCAGAATGCTGTAGGGTGCCTCCATGCCTACTTCAGACATGGCGTCAGCTTGAACTCCACGCGCCGATCCTGCAAATCGGTCAAATCATCGGCTCCGCTGCCCACGACGTTTTCGCGATAACCGACGCCGGTTGCGCTGGTCTTCGCGGCCAGTTTCGGCACCGCCGAGTCCATGCGTTTTTTCACGTACTGCGCACGAGCCAGACTCAACCGATCATTGGCCGGTTCGCTGCCGGAGCGACTGGTGTGTCCGACAATGTTCAAGCAGGCGTTGTTGCCCGCGACGCGCGACGCAATGCTGCGCAACCAGATCGGATACGGGCCGCTCACATTGGCGTCCGACCAGAAATCCGTGCGCGCTGGCTGGAACAAAAATTTCACCGAGAGCTTTTGCGCAGCCAAGCCGTGATCCACGATTTTGCCGAAGGCTTTCTCGGCGTCAGTCTTCTTGCCGAGCTTCCAGTTGGCCAGATAGAGCCCGCTATGTACGCGCAACTGATCCCCGGTAGCCGAGCGCACGGCCTTCACGTAGAGGTCAAGCGCTTGCTTGAATTTACGCGCTTCGTAGGCGACGATGGCGTCTGAAATCACCGTCGCCGTATCGATACGCTCGCGATAAACCGGGTCAATCGTGTCGCCGATTTTGGTGGCCTGACAGGTCTTGATGTAGGCGTCTACCGATTCGTCCTTGACCCACACGGGTGTGTCGGAAAAGTACGGCGTTGGCGTCGTGTTCACGCCTTCGAGCAGGGCGCGAGCGACGCCTTTCGAGATGATTTTGTTGGTCGACAAATCGGCGAGCGCGAGGCAAATACGAAACGCTTCCGGTTTGCCGACGGTTTTGTTTTCGAGCGTGATCGCGGTAAACGTTCCAACCAGAACAATCGGCGAAAGCGCTACGTTGCTAGAGGTAAATTCACGCACGTCTGCGGCCGGGAATTTCTCACGCGCGACGTCGCGCAAACGCGTTTCGATGTAGCGGCTGGCGACCGTTTGTTGCCCGCTCACGCCGTCGATCAGCGGGTCAATCACGATCATGCGCGGGCCGGGGGTTGGCACGTTTTTGAACAGCGCGGTGGCAGCGTTGACGATGGCAATGTCGAACGGAACCGGTGTCGGCGGCGTCGGTGGTGGCGCAGGAACCGGCGCGGCAGGCGGTGCTACGACGACCACCGGCGGCGGTGGCGGCGCGGGCGGTGCAGCATGATTGACCGTAGGCATCGGCGTCGTGGCACATCCCGCGAGCAGGAAAATGCCAAGCGCCGCGATTGCCGTGAGTTTTAAATGAGGTTGCACACGATTCATTTGCATTTCTCCGTCAAAAAACGTTGCTCTTCATCGCTCAGCGCCGCGCCCAACTGCCACCGGTCAATCAAACCTGAGCAGCGTGCCGGACGCTGCGACGCACGGGGCTCAGCCTGCCCACGATCCGCTCGCGGCTGACGCGTGGTGCTCCAGGTTTCGATCTTACGCTCCGGCGCGGGCGCGGTCGTTGGTTGCACTGCCTCACGCTTTGGCTCCGACGGCACCTTTGCGGGCACAGCAGGAGCTACCAAAGAAGGGGTTTCTGTAGGTAAAGACGTTTTCGGAGGCACAGACGTGTCACTCGACGGCAAACCCTTCGCTGGGTCGGCATTGGGCGGGACGACTGGTGGCGCTTTATTAGGCAATATCTCCGTTGAATCCTGCGTCTTGGCTGGTGACGGCTCTGGCGCGCCACGCCACCCCGACAGCGACCACCATGCCAAAAGCGCCACACCCATTAGTCCGGCAGCCGTAACGAGCCACTTGTCCCATTGGTTGGGTTCCGTTCTGGCGCGTGCTGGCTCCAGGCGCGGCGACGAAAACCCGCGGTCAGCGACACGCTCAACCGCAGGCGCAGGCACGCTCACGGATGGCGGCGGCGAGGCTGGCACGGGTTTGGCGACGACGCGAGGCGCAACGACCGTGCGTTCGTTGTCGACGATGCGCGTTTCCGCAGATACTTTGTGGGCCACGGGCGCCGGCAACACCGTCGTCTCCGACGTCTCCGGATCATTCAAATCGGTCGGCTGCGGCACCGCGCGAACCACATGCGTCACCACTTCGACCACCGGCGCGGACAGTCCGTCCCAGCCCATCAGCGCGACAAAATCCGCGATGCTCTGTGGCCGGTTGTCGGGTTGCACGGCCAGCGATTTTTCCAGCGCGTCGAGCCAACGCTGCGGCAATCGTCCCGCGAAGCCGTCGCGCGGTCGCGGCATCGAATCGCGCAACATGCGGCTGATCGCCGTCGTTGGCGGATCGCCCGACAACATGAAATGGACAACGCCAGCCAGCGCGTAAATATCCGTCCACGGCCCCTGCTTAAGCTCGCCATCGCCGTATTGCTCAATCGGCGCATAACCGGGTTTGAGGATTGCGGTGAACACCTGCGTGCCTTCAATCGCCTTGCGTGCTGCGCCGAAATCCAGCAGTACAGGCCAGTTATTTTCGCCAAGCAAAATGTTGTCTGGCGCGACATCGCGGTGATAGCAGTGCGCCGCGTGCAGTACGTCCAGCGCTTCGCAAATCGGCAGCAGCAACGCAGGCAAAGTCTGCTCATTGGCGCTCCAAGTGCCCGCCTTCACAGCGTCGCGCAAAGTGACGCCGCTGTAGAGCCGCATCGCGAGATACGCGGTGCCGCGCTCCTCCCAAAAGCGGTAGACGCGCACCAGCGCCGGATGGTCAAACTGCGCGAGCAGCTTGCCTTCGTTCAGAAAGCTCTCGATCCCTTTGCGAAACGCGTCGACCTCACGCGGCTGCGAGCGCACGCTGCCGTCGATTTCACGCAGCGATATGCCGCCCGGAAAATATTCCTTGATCGCCACCTCGCGCATCAGCGCGTTGTCCATCGCCTTGTAGACGATAGAAAAACCGCCGATCCCAATGACCGAAACAATCGTGTAATCGCGAATCCGCGTGCCAGCGGAAAGGGCGTTAGGGTGTGCGTCGGACGACACGAGCAGAATGCTCCACGGAAGGTGGACAGTCAGTCTAGCGTAGTGTTACGCCGAAATCGCCTTATGCGCTGCGCTATGTACTGGTGGCAGTGCGCTACGCCTGCGGATGCAAATACCGGTGACTGATCGCTTCAATTTCCGCGTAAATTTCCGGCGGCAATTTCACATGGTGGGCATTGAAGCTCTGCTGCAATTGCGGCACGCTGGTCGCGCCGAGAATCACGCTGCCGACGAACCACTTGTTCACTGCGAACGCAATCGACAGATCGAGCAAACTCATTGCGTACTTCTTCGCGAGCGCCGCGTACTCGTCAGCCGCGACCAACGCGAGCGGTCGACGGAAGCGGCCGAAAAAGTCAGGAAACGTCTGAAAGCGCGAGCCGACGGGCATCGCGCCTTTTGAATATTTGCCAGTCAGCGCGCCCATACCCAGCGGGCTGTACGCCAGAAGCGGCACCTGTTCACGATAGCTCACTTCGGCGAGATCGCCCTCAAAGCTGCGGTTCAACATGCTGTATGTGTTCTGAATCGACGCGGGCTTCGGCGCGCCCAACTGATCCGCTGCGCGGCAGAACATCGTGGTGCCCCAGGCCGATTCGTTCGACAGGCCGTAGCCGCGAATCTTGCCCGCCTTAATCAGCGTTTGCATCGCTTCAACCTGCTCGATGATAGGCACGGTTTCGCGCTCTTTGCTGCTGTCAAATTGCCACGTTCCGAACGCAGCGACATTGCGATCCGGCCAGTGAATTTGATAGAGATCGATGTGATCGGTTTGCAGGCGTTTGAGCGAGCCTTCGCAGGCGTCGATGATGTTGGCTTTGGTTAATGAGGTCGCGCCATTTCTGATCCAGTCGCGACGGCCTGGCCCTGCGATTTTGCTCGCAAGCACGACCTTTTCACGATTGCCGGGACGGCGCAGCCAGTTACCCAGAATGATCTCGGTCCGCATACCGGTTTCAGCGCGCGGCGGCACCGGATACATCTCGGCCGTATCCACAAAATTGATGCCATGCTGCATTGCCCATTCGAGCTGCGCGTGAGCCTCGGCCTCAGTGTTTTGCTCACCCCAGGTCATGGTGCCAAGGCACATGACGGAGACGTTCAGATTGGCGTGAAATAAGGGGCGGCGTTCCATG
>JAYVPF010000245.1:0-16477 GCA_043757535.1 Burkholderiales bacterium | reverse complement strand
GATTCAGGGCTTGTGGGACGACGCAAAAACCTTCGACCTACCCGCCGAATTCAAGCCGCTTTACTCACCTTGAAAATCTCTAATGGAAAATCTCGGTTGAACTTGAGCACCACGTCAATGGGCTTGGCGCCCGCATTGCTCTTGCGCTCGCCACCGTGCACCCCAGCACCAAGATGCACGAGGTTCAAGTCCGCTCGAAACGCTTCCCAGTTAACGTGCGCGTTCAGTGCGATCAGCGGGTCACCCATCTGCGTGAGCTTCTTCGTGCGCTCCTCAATGTCGAAAAATCCGGGTTGCCTGTTTCTCATTCTCATCGGGGTGACTCGCGTCTTCGTTGGTGTTGCTTTATAACGTGCCGGTACACGCTAATGCTGACGCTAATTGCTTAATATTTAAGCAATTAATAGAGGTGCCCTATGTTCGACGCCGCCCGACAGATAAAGCATTTGTCCAGCACGTAGCTGCGTGCTGCCTCCATCGTACGCAAATTCGATTTTTCCTTCGAGACACTGAACAGTGATTTCGCCGACAACCTTATGCGCAGGCATTGCCTTGCCCGCTGGCAGCACCAAGCGCATGACTTCAATTTCATTCGTTTTGAACAGCGCGGTAGTTCTGGCGGTGGCGAAATCCTCGCCAAATGCGCCAACATCGATGAGCTGACCGGAATGTGCGTGAGGGATAGCCATCCTTTAAGTATGCGCTGTTTCCGCCTCGGCGTCATCTCCATGGAATGCTTGATTCGTATCAATGCAAGTCCCCGCCGACCCGGTAACGTTAAGCTATCTATTTAACCGACAACGGAACATAACAATGCAGACCAACCATGCGCTTGTGTGGATCGACCATCGCAGTGCTCAGGTGATTCACTTTGACCGCGAAAACGACGAAGTCACGACCGTCACTTCAAAGCACGGCAACGAGCATTTGCATCACAAGGCGGACGCAGTCGGTGCCGGTAACAGCAAATCGCATCCCGATTACTTTATTGACGTCATGTCAGCCATCGGCGAGAGTGCTGAAATCCTGCTGGTCGGGCCAGCCGACGCGAAGTTGGAGTTCCGCAAGTACGCCGAAAGTCACCGCCCCGAACTGGCAAAGCGCATCGTCAAGGTAGAACCCATGGATCGCGCCTCACCCGGCGAGCTGATTAACTATGCACGGCACTTCTTCGCGATGCCAAAAGCCCGGCTTGGGCCGCATCACCACGCGTAGATAATGACAAAAGCGGCCTGAACGTCGGTTTGCCGCACCGCTTGGATTACCGATATCAAAGGGCCTCACTGTGCGAGACGCTATGAAAATCACCTTCGCGGGGGCTGCCGACACGGTCACCGGGTCGCGCCATTTCGTTGAAACCGGCGATCAGCGAATTCTGCTCGACTGCGGTCTGTTTCAGGGCTTCAAGGCGCTACGGTTGCGCAACTGGGCTCCCTTTCCTGTGTCGCCACGGGAAATCGATGCAGTCGTGCTGAGCCACGCCCATCTCGACCATAGCGGCTATCTGCCGGTGCTGGTGCGTGACGGTTTTCGTGGTCAGATCATCTGCACAAGACCGACCCGCGACCTCGCTGAAATCATGCTGCTCGATAGCGCACATCTGCTCGAAGAGGAAGCGCGATATGCCAATCTTCACGACTACAGCAAACACAAACCTGCGCTTCCGCTCTACACGGTAGCCGACGTGCGTCGCTGCATGAAGCAATTTGCGCCGCTTGATTGGGGGCATCGCCATGGGGTTGGTTCGGTCAATGTTGAGCTATCACGGGCGGGCCATTTGCTCGGTGCGGCTGTCGTGACGCTCACCCATCAGAAGCGCCGCCTCGTTTTTAGTGGCGATCTGGGCCGCAGGGACGATCTGCTGGTCGCGCCGCCGGCACCGATTCGCAGCGCCGACGTGCTGCTCGTTGAATCAACCTATGGCAATCGGGTGCATCTGCGCGAATCGGTTTCCGACGTGCTGGCAGGGATCATCCGCGACACCGCTGCGCGCGGCGGCACAGTGCTGATGCCGTCGTTTGCGGTGGGCCGGGCGCAGGCATTGCTGCTGTGTCTGGTTCGCCTGAAAAAAACGGGAGCCATTCCTGATCTTCCAGTGTTTCTCGACAGTCCAATGGCGACAAAGGCCACCCAGGTTCACCGCGAGCACGCCGCTGAACTGCGCATCAGTCAGGCAGAGATGCTGGCGATTTGCAAGGGTGCGAAATTTGTCGGCAAACCGGAGGAGTCGCACAAAATCTCTGCGCTCAACTACCCCTCCATCATCATCGCGGGCAGCGGCATGGCCACCGGTGGGTGCATTCTGCATCACTTGAAATCGTATGCGCCGGACCCGCGCAATCACATCATCTTTCCGGGCTTTCAGGTGCCGGGCACACGCGGTGCGAAACTGCTCGCAGGGGATCGTGAAACCAAAATTCACGGCCAATACGTTCAGGTGAATGCGCAGGTGAGCCAAATCGAAGGCTTTTCCGGGCACGCCGACGCCGACGAGTTGATGCACTGGTTATCGCAGTTTCGCAATCCGCCGAAGCAGACTTTCGTGGTGCACGGCGAGCGTGATGCCGCCGACGCGCTACGTCTTCGCGTGCAGGATCAGTTGGGCTGGGCGGTCAATACCGTCGAACACTTGCAATCGGTTTTGGTGTGAAGGGTACCTGACGCCAAGGCACCTATCGTCGCCGAGTTAGCAGCGCCGACACGAGCGGCAACCAGTTCCGCGTGACCAGCCAAACGCGCGCGCCGTGCTTGACAAAACTAAGCGCTCGCCTCGGGCCAATCAGAAAAAGCGCCACACCAGCGGCACCGATCACCACCGGATTGCTCACAACATTGCGCGCTGCGGCGATTCGCGCATCCACCACTGCTGCGCCGCGATATACCGGGGCCAATTGCTGTCCGAGTTGCTGCCGTTGCTCAGTCACGATCAGCAGCAGTCGTTCCCGCCGCGCCGACAATTCCGTTGCGCGGTGACGGGTCTTCACGACGGTTCCGTTGAAACGTTGTCGCGATCTTTGCGAAGTTCTTTCAAGCTGGCAGCAAAGAGCGGCGGCTTCGCCGCGTAGCGCGTGACCAGTATTCGCCAAAGCACGATTGCGACCAGAACGAAAGCCGCACCCAAGCCAACAATGGCCGAAAGGCGATATGAATCCCAAAACGCCGCAACGATAAATACCACGCCCAACACGATGGCGACTCCCGCGCAAAACAGCGCCGCAAGCGCGAGGAGCGTGAACCCGGCAAGGCGAAGCCACTCCGCTTCAAACTCAGTCGACAGCAGTTCAAGCCGCGTCTGCGCAATGGCCAGAAATGACCCGCCCAGATTCTGCAGCGCACGAAGCAGATTCCCGGCAATTCCTGCCGGGGCTTCGCCGTCAGCAGACATAACTAGCGGCGACCGATCAGCACGCCGATGGCGAGACCCAGCGCAGCACCCACACCAATCGCCTGCCACGGATTGTCGTGGACGTAAGCGTCAGTCGCTCGGGCCGCCTGTTTGGCCTTGAGCCTGGCGACATGCTCGATGTGTTGGAGCTCATCGCGAGCCACTTTGAGGCTGTGCTCCAGCTTCTTTCTGGCGGCGGAGTAGCCCGCCTCAGTATTGTTGGACGTGACGCGAAGCAGCTCTTCCGCACCGTCAACGACGGCTTGGAAATCATGAGCCAATTTGTCCTTGGCGGCGTTGAGGCCTTCTACCGTATCCATGGCGATTCTCCTTTCGAGAAAATTAGTCAAGAAATTTAATCTTAGTCTATTCGAGACGTGCGGAACTGCATCGCGCTGTATCAAAGACGGCGGAAAATCTGCTTGTTCACACCCGCCGCGCGCTCACGCAAGCGAACTGATCTTCCCCCGAATTGACGGACACTTTTCTATGATTAGAAATCAAGGAGTCCGAGATGAATGGAAAGACACAACCGGCGTACGCGCCGGAGTTTAGGCTTCAGATTGTTGAGCTCTATGCCAGTGGTCGTGGGCCGGGTGAATTGGTTAAAGAATTTGGCTGTTCCGAAGCCTCCGTGTACGCATGGGTGAAGAAGGCGGGAACGCTTAGATCGCTTCCCGATGGGGGCAGTGCCGTTAAAAAGGTGCACCGTCAGGCCCATCAGGTTCACGCGGCGATGGCGCTGTCAGCGCGCGAGCGTGACGAGTTGTTGCGGTTGCGCAAGGACAACAAGCGGCTGCAAGTCGAGCGCAACGTTTTAGCAAACTCATTGGCGTAAACGCGCGGCCTGGTTTGCCGGAGCGAGCGTGCACACATCCACGCCGTCTTCACGCTCATTAGAGCGGCAAATCAGGCCGACGCCCAAGATCGGTTGTACCCGATACGTACGCTTGCCCGAGTGCTCGATGTTTCACCCAGCGGCTACTACGGCTGGCGTGATCGTGAACCGTCCGCGCGAGCGATACACAACGCGCTTCTCGGTGAGGCAATCGAGCAGATTCACGGCGCGAGCAAAGCCATCTACGGCGAGCCGAAGATTCGTGCCGAGCTACGCGATGAGAGCGTACCGGAGCACGACGCAAAGTTCGCCAACGTAGGCAGCATCGGGTCGCGCGTTTAATGCGCGCCAGAGGGCTTCAAGGCGTCTGCAAACGGCGCAGCTACACCGTAACGACTGAGAGAAGCAAGAAGGCACGTCCCGCCCCTGATCTGGCCGAGCGCGCCTTCGTGGCTGACGCGCCCAACCAGCTCTGGGTGGCCGACATGACGTACGTGCCGACCTGGGCCGGGTTCATCTATCTGGCCGTGGTGCTCGACGTGTGGAGCCGACGCGTTGTGGGCTGGGCCATCGGCGAGACGATGGAGGCCGCCCTGGTCATCAGCGCGCTCAACATGGCGCTCGCGATGCGCTCGCCAGAGGGCGTTATTCACCATAGCGATCAGGGCAGTCAGTACACCAGTTTGGCCTTCGGCAAACGCTGTCAAGAGATGGGAGTGCGCCCGTCGATGGGCAGCGTGGGCGACGCCTATGACAACGCGATGGCGGAGAGCTTCTTTGCGAGCCTGGAATGCGAGTTATTGGATCGCACCGTACTGAGAACAAAAGCGGCGGCCCGAACGGCACTGTTTGGCGACATCGAAGGTTGGCCAAATCCAAAAAGCGCCCGCGACGACGGCATAGCTCGATCAACATGATGGCCCCCAACGTGTTTGAAGCCAACGCGAGAAAAAGTCGGAAACGTGAAGTTGAAACGGGGGAGATCCAGGTGGCTTGACTGCCGCGCACAGGGCACCCGTCAACCAAACCGGACAATCTCAAGGCCCCAAGCCTTGGAGATCACGCGGTCCCGGCAAGCCCGCTGGTACACCGAAGCGCAAATATTCGTTGCCTCTGCCGATCGCCCAGAGTTGGCAACTTGACAGGCTCAATGTGTGTGCTTTATATTAACCAAATGGATAAACCATCTGTTCAATCTGTCCGCAAATCGGCCTTGGTAGCCAAGCGCGCTCGTCCGCCGCGAAGCGACGGAGCCTCGACCCGGACGCTTATTCTGGAGGCCACGCGGCGCAGGCTGATCGAGCAAGGCTACGCCAATCTGAACGTGCGCGACATCGCCGCCGACGCGGGAGTCAATCACGCCTTGATTGGATACCACTTTCATGGCAAGCAGCCCCTGGTGCTTGCTGTGCTCGACGAGGCCAACGCGCGCCTGCTTGAGCGTCAGGCCGCCATGTATGCACAACCCACCAAGGCGTCCACGAAATGGCAGCAGGCGTGCGACTTCTACCAAGAGGATCTGGACTCGGGCTTTGTCAAGCTGCTGATGGAGCTGATGGCGGGCAGCTTCCACGACGAGGCGTTGCGGAGGGAGTTCACCCCAAGGCTATTGGCCTGGCAAAAGTTGATCGAGGGTGCTGTTGACGAGTTCGTTGGCAACAACAGCCTCAAGCTGCCCGTGCCCGCGCGGGCGATCTCGGCGTGGATCACCTGGTTCTGGACCGGTATGGAAGCCAGCATGGCCTTGGGCATCCCCGAACACGTGGGCCACCAGCAAGAAGCTCTGGATGCGATGGCGCAGCTGCTGCGACAGGTTGAGGCTGCCAGCGCCCCCGTCACCGAAAGGACTAATGATGATTGACTCTGCACCCAATATCCCCAAGCGCATTGCGCTGAGCGTAGGCGAGCTGCCTGCACCGGGCACGCTACCAGATCCGTATCCCTATGAGACCGTGGAGCCGCACCAGCAGGGCTATGTGGAGCGCGGCGGCGTGAAGAGCTGGTACGCGCAGTTTGGTGACAGCGGCCCCTGGCTGGCCTTCGCGCCCATCTACCAGATAGCCAACAGCTACCTGCTGCGCGGCGTCGTGCCTTGGCTGTCGCAGCATTTTCGGGTGTTGGTGATGGACCTGCGCGGCAATGGCCGCTCGGACCGGCCGTCCGCGCAGAGCGACTACAGCTTTGACCATTATTACGCCGACTTCGTGGCTGTGCTCGACCGGCTCGAGATTGATCGCACGGCGGTGGTGGGCATTTCAGCCACGATGATGACGGCGATTCGCCTGGCCAATGAACAACCGCAGCGCGTATCGCACCTCATCAGCGCAGGCGGTTGGGTGGACATGCGCATGGAAGAGCCCGCGATGCGCGAGGCATCTGAAAAGGCGTTGGTAAAGATGCGCAGCGACTGGCCCGCATTCCTCGATGGTTTCTTTAGCGGTGCTGTCAATGAACCACATTCGACCAAGCAATTCGAAGACGGCGTGATGTACAACGGCTGGGTGTCCGATGGCGAAACTGTTTCCATGGGACGCACCGGTTGGCTGGGGACCGACGTACGGGAGTTGGCCAAGGCCGTGCGTTGTCCTACTCTGGTAATCCACGGCGATAATGACAAAAATGCGCCTTTCAGCCAAGGCCAAACCATCGCGCAGCTGGTGCCCGGCGCACGCCTGCTGAAGATCGAAGCTGGCGGCCACCTGATGCCGGCACGCGACCCGATTGCATTTTGCCGACTGGTGTGCGATTTCGCGGGGGTCGCCCCGACCAAATCCACCTGGGTACGCGCCATGGCGCGCAAGCGCAAGGTTCTGTTCATCTCCAGCGCCATCGGTCTGGGTCACGTGCAACGCGACCTGGCCATTGCTAAAGAGATGCGAGCCCAGCAGCCGGATCTGCAAATTGACAGGTTCACCGTGCACCCGGCGTCCACTTTCCTGGAGCGCGAAGGCGAGCGCGTGCACCCCATCTGCAGACGGCTCGGGAATGAGAGTCGCCACTTCGAGCGCCAGGCTGGCGAGCACGACCTGCAAGCCTTCTTTGCGCTACGCACGATGGATGAGGTGATGGCGCTGAACTTCCTGGTGTTCGCCGAGTTGATGAAAGCCGAACACTACGACATCGTCATCGGCGACGAAGCCTGGGACGTGGATTACCACTACCACGAGAACCCCGAACTCAAACGCCAACCGTTCGTGTTCCTTACCGACTTCGTGGGCTGTTTGCCGATGGAGGAAGGCAACGAACGCGAGGCCTTTTTGTGCGCGGACCGCAACGCCGACGATATCGAGCACGTAGCGCGTTACCCCTGGATACGTGACCGCGCCATCTTTGTCGGGAATGAGGATGATGTGCCCGAACTGCCGTTCGGCCCCGGCTTGCCGGATATCCGCGACTGGACCCAACGCAACTTCGCCTTCACCGGCTACGCCCTGCCGTTTGACCCCAAAACACTGGCCGACACCGATGCCCTTCGGGCGCGGCATGGCTACACTCGCGACGAAAAACTAGTCATAGCTTCGGTGGGCGGCACCTCAGTCGGCGGCTCGCTGCTCCACCGCATTGCTGAGACGTTTCCCATCATGAAAAAGCAGGTGCCCGATCTGCACATGGTGCTAGTGGCGGGTCCCCGATTGCCGCGCGACGCGTTTCCCACCATGGATGGACTGGACGTATTGCCTTACGTGCATAACCTGTTCGAGCACCTGGCGTGCGCCGATCTGGCCTTGGTGCAGGGTGGTCTGACTACCTGTATGGAACTGGTTGCGACCCGCCGTCCGTTCCTGCGATTCCCGCTGGAGCGGCATTTCGAGCAGTGCATCCACGTCACTAACCGCATGCGCAACTACTGCGCCGAATGTACGGTCCGGGTTCGTGACCTTTCCGCTCGGGAGCTGGCCGAGAAAGCTGTGCAGACCATGCATGCGCCGGTCACCTACAAGCCGGTGGAGACCGACGGCGCGGCGCGCGCGGCGCGCCACATCCTTTCCGTGATGGAAAACCGCTCGTGGGCAGCGGCCTGATGAGCGCCAAGGCTGTGACCCATGCGGATCGCGTGAATACCAGCAGATTGCAACCTTTCTAAAGCTGCGCAGGAGATCGAACTTATGAACATTCGCAACGTTACCGTTATTGGCCTTGGGACGCTCGGAACGCAGATCGCGATTCAGGCAGCGGCTTACGGTTACCGTGTCTCGGGTTTTGATCCCGACCGATCGGCTTTTCACCGCATGCAGGTGAAAGTCCGCGAGGCGATGCTGATGACCCGCAAGGGCCCGACGTTCCCAGTCGGAGAATGGGAGCTACACGCGACCAAAGTCGAGGTTCACCAGGATCTGGCCGGTGCGCTTCGACAGGCTGACCTTGTTATAGAAGTCGTACCCGAAAATCTGGAGATCAAGCGCGCCGTATTCGCCGAGTTGGACCGACTGGCGCCCCGAGAGGCGATCCTCGCGACCAACAGCTCGACGATGCCAGTGTCGCGCATTGAAAGCGCCACAATGCGGCCCGAGCGTTGCGTCAATATCCATTTCTACCAGCCGGCCGTCGGCATGAACATGGCCGATGTGATGGGCGGGACGGTCACGACGCCGGAGGCTCTCGCGGCCGCCCGCGAGTTCGTGCGTTCTGTTGGGTGCGTTCCGCTCGCAGTACAAAAGGAAATCCTCGGCTTCTGCTTCAACAGTGTCTGGCGCGCTGTCAAACGCCAGACGCTATACATGTGGGCGAACGGCTTCGTGGACTTCCGCGACCTCGATAGAGCTTGGATGGTCTTCACGGGGATGACTTACGGTCCGTTCTTCCTCATGGACCTCGTCGGTCTTGACGTCATCCTGACCGTCGAACGGATCTACTTTAAAGACTCGGGCGACCCACGCGACGAGCCACCCGCTGCGCTCGCGGCGATGGTCGAGCGGGGCGAGCTCGGGGTCAAGTCGGGCAAGGGCTTTTACACCTACCCCGAACCCGAGTGCGCGCGAGACGATTTCCTTATGAACGGCTGACTTCGTTGCGCCTCGTTCAACTCGCTCACGAGCACTCAAATCGAGGGGCAACCTAGCAGCGAACACTCTTCGCCGGATCTCAACGGCTGCGATGCGACCGAAACACGCACCGCTCGCCTTCACCCATGTTGTTTCGCGTCTTACTTTAGGAGTCTGCCATGTCAAACCTTAATCTTTCGTCCCCTCACACGGATCGATATGCCAAGTGCATCGAAGTCTCGAAGCGCATCCGATGGGATATTGATCGCGACGTGATCCGCGGCCGCAGTTTCGATTTCGCCAAGAAGTTTCTGCCCGACGGCTTGTCGAAAGTCGCGCAGCTGCCGTTTCTGAGCGACAGCGAGAAACGCCTCTACTCTCAGGTGCAGGGGCGTACCTACGCGTGCATGTTCGGCCTAGTCGAGCGGTTCATCGGCGCCAAGATGAGCGAGCTCGGCAGCACGCACGCGCTCGGCGATCAGATCGCTTTCGAGGCGATCGTGCGGCTCACCGACGAGGAACTGAAGCATCAGGAGTTGTTTCGCCGGCTCGACGCAATGACCGCCGCCGGCATGCCTGCCGGCTATGCTTTCGTGCCAGTGGCCAACGACGTCGCCAACGTCGTGCTCGCGGCGTCGACGTGGTCCGTGCTCGCGCTAGTCTGCGACATCGAACTATTTTCGCAGGCGCACTATCGCTCGAGTATCGAGGCCGATCGCGACCTCGACCCGCTGTGGAAGGACGTCTTCCTGTTCCATTGGAAAGAGGAATCGCAGCACGCAATTCTCGACGAACTGGAATGGGTGCGCGAGAACGAGAAGCTCGATGTCGCTCAGCGCGACGTGGCCGTTGATCAGCTGATCGGTCTCGTCGCTGCGGTAGACGGCATCGTGCAGATGCAGGCGAAGGCCGACACGGAATACTTCTGCCGTGTCGCGGGCCGGGACTTTGATGACGGCCAGCGGCACGCGATCGCGTCGACCACGCTGGCGGCCTATCGCTGGCAGTACATCACCAGCGGGGTGCAAGACCCGCGGTTCTTGCAATTGCTCGGCTCCATGATCAATGCGGCGCAGGGCGCACGCATCAATGCGGCGCTCGCCCCCATCGTGGGTGCCAGCATGAACTGAGCGAAAGAGGTCTGATCTTCCCCCGAATTTACGGACGCTTTTCCATGATTAGCAATCAAGGCGTCCCAACCGAAAGGTCACGCCGAACCTGCGTCAAGATTGGCTTTCCGAGTCGAGGCAATCCAGCGGTACGCTTCTTCGGATCAAGCGACGGTACTCCGTACGACAACAGACGATGTGCCGCATAGACGTGCGGGTCGGCTAGCTCGTCTGATCGTGAAAGGAGATTCGACGATTCGACCGGGAGTTTCGGCAGTCGCCGCTTCGTTATCGTTCGGGCGCAGTGCCCGACAAGCAGAAGAGCCTGAGCCTCCTCAGTAAAATCGCCATCTGCTGCAAGACGATCCGGGAGCTCAAGCTTCGTGAATCGGTTGTCGCCGCTCGACTCCAGTTCCGTTAGAAACGTCGATTGTTCCGAAATCGAACTCGGAAATCACAATAACTGGTCGTCCACAATTTGCTCCAAGAAATCAATGAGCGAGCCTCAAAAGCACGCCCCTCGCAAGGCGATGGTATTCGGCTGTATCGGCCATTCTGACAGAGAAGAAGCTACGCGTTGGATCATTGGGCGAGCATCCAACTGTGGCGTTAAATCGAAAAATAGACGTTGGCTATTGTTGTCCGAATTGATTTGGATGCACGGTGCCGATTCGCTTTGACCGTTAAGGCATGAGTGAACGTGACGTCTTAGCGTCAAAACGCTAAAATTCACACATGTCCCGCCGAACCTCCATCTACTTTGAAGATGACTTGCACCAAGCGCTGCGCCTGAAAGCTGCCGTTCTCGGCGAGAGTTTGTCTGACCTTGTGAATGAAGCTGTGAAGGCCGCGCTTGGCGAGGATGCGGACGACTTCGCCGCGCTCGATGCTCGCGCTAGCGAACCTACGCTGGCGTTTGAATGCGTGGTGGCAGATTTGCAGCGGCGCGGTCGGCTTTAACGCCGAAACTTAACCTGTAGAGCGTGCGGGATGCCCTACGTCGTCCTGATCAAGCCGTCAGCCGCTAAAGAGCTTGACGCTATTGACAGCGCAGCGATGCGTCGCCGAATTGTTGAACTGATTCAATCGCTTGCGACCGACCCACGGCCACCAGCGTGCAACAAGCTGGCGGGTCGCGACAGCGTATTTCGGGTTCGGGCTGGCGACTACCGCGTTGTGTATACGGTGAATGATCAAGAGATTGTTGTGGAAGTTATCAAGATTGGGCACCGGCGCGAGATTTACCGTAATGCATAGCGAGAGTTGGCCGAGAATCAATACGGCCATTTTCGGTTTCGCGACGCTGTTGCCACCTCAAAGTGGACATTGAACGGTCCGAGCACGCTAGCGAGCGTCGGTCACAACGCGGTACAGCTTATCGCTGAAACGTCCACGGAACAAGGGCTAAATGTCAATGTTCCCAGTTATCGACTTTTGGCAAAAAGTGCTGCTAGCCCCGAGAGAGTGAGGCTTTGCTAGTCAAGCTGTATACCCAAACGCTTGATAATTCCGCCCCATTTCTTCATGTCAGCGTCGAGCATCGCCCGGAACGCGGTCGACGTTCCGCCGCCGGGGGCCATGCCTGCGGCGACGAGGCGCTCGCGGATTGCGGGGTCGGCGAGCACGGCGTTGACATCGGCGTTGATCTTGGCGACGATGTCTGCGGGCATCGCTGACGGGCCGAACAGGCCGTTCCATGCGACCGCCTCAAAACCTTTGACCGATTCCGCGATGCTAGGCAAATCCTTGAGCGAATCAAAGCGCCCGGCACTGGTCACGGCAATCTGACGAATCCGTCCGCTCTGCACATGAGGCGCTATGCCGGAGGCGACGGCGAACAGGATCTGGGTGTCGCCGTTGGCGGTGGACAGCGCGGCGGGCGGCGAGCCGTTGAACGGAATGTGCTGGGCGTCGAACCCTGCCTCCGACTTGAAAAGCTCCATCGCCAAGTGCGACGATGAGCCATTGCCGACGCTCGCGTACGAGATCTTGCCGGGGTTTGCTATGGCATACGCGACCAGCTCCGCCACCGTCCTGATTGGCAGCGCGGAGTTGACCGCGAGCACGTTCGGCTGCGTGGTGGTGATGACGATAGGCGTGAGATCCTTCACCACGTCGTACGGCATCTTTTTGTAGAGGAAAGGACCGTACGCCGTCGGGCCGGGGAAGCCGATCACCACGGTGTGGTTGTCGGTCGATTTCGCCGCGATGTCGACGCCGATCATGCCGCCCGCGCCCGGCTTCGGATCAACGATGACCGCCTGACCCCACTTGTCCTTGAGCTTGTCGCCGAGTACGCGCGAGACGAAATCGAGCGACGAACCCGCCGGCGCGGGCACGACGATGCGCACGGGCTTTGTCGGCCACGATTGTGCGAAGCAACCAGCAGACCCAACGGCGGTCGCGGCAATAGCAATGGCGGAGAACAGCGGGCGAAATTTCATGGCGAGCCGCAGACGGTGAGCGCTGGCAGTGAGGCGAAGCTGCAAGCGTAGCGCACCGAGCTGCAGCGCCACCTGCAACCATCACTACCGTGTCTGTCGTGCCGCTCTGGCTGTCGCGCTACACCCGCTCAACAATCAGCGCAATCCCCTGCCCCACGCCGATGCACATGGTGCATAGCGCGTAGCGCCCGCCGGTGCGATGCAGTTGATTGATCGCGGTGGTCACCAGCCGTGCGCCGCTCGCTCCGAGTGGATGACCGAGCGCAATCGCGCCACCGTTGGGATTAACGCGCGCGTCGTCGTCGGCCACGTCGAGCTCGCGCAGCACGGCGAGCCCCTGCGCGGCGAACGCTTCGTTGAGTTCAATAACGTCCATCTGGCTGATGGTCAAGCCCGCGATTGCGAGCACTTTGCGGGTGGCGGGCGCGGGACCAAAGCCCATGATGCGCGGCGCGACGCCGGCGGTGGCCATGGCCACCACGCGGGCGCGCGGCGTGAGACCATTTTTCGTCGCAGCCACTTCGCTGGCAAGCAACAGCGCGCAGGCACCGTCGTTGACGCCGGATGCGTTTCCCGCGGTCACGCTGCCATCGGGACGCACAATCGGTTTCAGTTTGGCGAGCACTTCGAGCGAAGTGTCGCGCGGATGCTCGTCCTTGGTCACGACCATCGCGTCGCCTTTTTTCTGGGCGATGGAAACCGGCGTGATCTCGGTGTCGAAGAAACCACTCTGCTGCGCCTTCAGCGCATTTTGCTGCGAACGCAACGCCATTTTGTCCTGCGCTTCACGCCCGATTTTGAACTGATCGGCGACGCTCTCGGCGGTATCCGGCATCGAGTCAACGCCGTATTTTTCTTTCATCAGTTTGTTGATGAAGCGCCAGCCGATGGTGGTGTCGTACACCGCGTTGTTGCGACCAAATGCGCTGTCCATTTTTGGCATCACAAACGGCGCGCGGCTCATGCTCTCAACGCCTCCGGCGATCATCATTTGCGCCTCGCCACAGCGAATGGCGCGCGCTGCTGTGCCCACCGCATCGAGGCCGGAGCCGCACAGGCGATTGATCGTCGCGCCCGGCACGTCAATCGGCAATCCTGCGAGCAGCGAGGCCATGCGTGCGACGTTCCTGTTGTCTTCGCCCGCCTGATTGGCACAGCCGTAGAGGACATCGGTGACCGCCGCCCAATCGACACTGGTGTTGCGCGACATCAGCGCCCTGATCGGAATCGCGCCGAGATCATCGGTGCGCACCGAAGCGAGCGCGCCGCCGTAGCGACCGAAAGGAGTGCGGATAGCGTCACAGATGAAGGCATGAATCATAGAAAAATCGTCGACGAGTGCGGTTAGAAGCGTGCATTGTAGGAGCGTAGATGTCAGTAGGTTTCCAGATGCAAACGGCCATCTCGTTTCAACTCCGCGTGCAGCGCCTGCCAGTCCATGCCGTGAGCAATTGCCGCGTCTCGCAGCACTTCGAGCACGCCCGTTTCCATGCCTTTGAGACCGCAGACATAGATGTAGGTATTTTTGTCCTGGAGCAGTGCGTTGATGTCGGCGGCGCGCTCGCGCATGAGATCCTGCACGTAGCGTTTCGGTTGATGAGGTTGGCCGGGTTCCCCGGGCGTGCGTGAAAACGCGAAATTGATGTCGATGAAATCTTTCGACAAGTTCATCAGTGGCCCAAAATACGGCAACTCTTTTTGCGAGCGCGCGCCGAAGAAAAGCATGAGTTTGCCGCCCTCGCCCTTACCCACGCGCCGACGCCGACGCTCGGTCATGGCACGCATCGGCGCGCTGCCAGTACCGGTACAAATCATCAATAAATTGCTGTTGGCATGGTTGGGCATCAAAAAGCTGGTGCCGAACGGTCCGATGACGTGAACCTTGTCGCCTTTTTGCAGATCGCATACATAGTTTGAGGCGACACCGCGCACTGGTTTACCGTCGTAATCCGCCGTTACCCGCTTCACGGTAAGCGAGAGATTGTTGTAGGTCGGACGCTCGCCATCACGCGGGCTGGCAATCGAATATTGCCGTGCGTGGTGGGCTTTGCCATTGGCGTCCACACCGGTTGCAATAATGCCGATTGACTGCCCTTCGAGCACCGGAAATGTGAGGCCACCGAAGTCGAGCACGATGTGATGAGTGTCACTGTCAGTGCCGAGTTGAGTGACGCGAAAATTGCCGCTGACCGTGGCAGTAATCGGCGCTTTGTGACCGTACAAATTGACGTACGGGTGCGCGCCAGACCACGGCGGAACGGTCGAACCCGCGCCAATGGCGATGGCGGAATTAGCCTGTGACAGTGTCTCCACTTCGGCGACCGGTTGTGCGCCGATATCACTCGTTACTTCAGCATCAGACACGCCTTCCACCAGCGCTTTTTCGGCGGGCAATTCGTCCCACGTCAACTGCTCGGTCGTCGAATAGGCATCGATGCGCAACAGCGTGCGCCAGTTGTCAATCGAACCGGTCGGACACGGCGAAATGCAGGCCATGCACGCGTTGCAAATGCTCGCGTCGACAACGTAATTGCGCGAGTCATGGCTGATCGCATCAACCGGGCATATCTCTTCGCAGGTGTTGCAGCGAATGCAGATTTCCGGGTCAATGAGATGCTGTTTGAGCACTGGGACTTCGGCAGCTGCGGTCATAAACGGTGCGCCTTGATACTACGATTCTTGTTAGCAACTTTTCTCTGGAATCACCGCTGCATAGGGGCTATACGCCAAATAACCCAATTATCGACGATTGCAGTTTCTGCCACGAGTGTCCGGTTAAAACTCGAACAAATTCAACTGATTAGCGGTGGGTCGATCATTTTTGGGGTGCGTAGCCCCCTGCAGGGCTTCTTGCAATGTCGTTTTCTCGAACAGTGTGAGCGAGAGCACCTGTAGCAAACCGTATAGCGTGGGCTCCAGTTTCTAGCGTTTTTTGATGATCGCCGTGAGCACGTACAGCGACACCGCGATCCCGATTTGCGTCTTCACCGCGATCTCGGAGGTGCCGTAGAACTTTTTGATGCGCAGGTGCTGCTTGATCCATTTGAAGAAGAGCTCGACCTGGCATCGCGCCTTGTAGAGCGCAGCAATCGTGACTGCGGGCAGTTTGAAATTGTTGGTCAGCAACACCAAGTGTTTGCCGGATTCGGGGACGATGAGATGGATGCGACGCAGTTTCTCGGGATAGTGCTCGGGGGTTCGCGGCCTGCACGCCGAGGCAGGCCTCAATGTCGCGCAGACGCTCCCGATAGGAGAGTTGCGCGAAGGCCATGACACGAAGCTGCTCGACGCAGGAGACGTATTTTACGTAGTGATCGCCCTTGCGACGGGCAACGATCCGGTGAAAGCGCTTCCAGGGCAGGAAGTCCATGAGCTGTGAGAACAGGGTCTTGCCGAGATACATGAGGCTAGTCGACGTTGAAGTCGGAGGCACCCCTTGTCACTCCGAGAGCCCCGTAAAAAATGCCTTCCAGCGCGATGCCTAGCGTTTTAACCGGACACGAGTGAGTTTCTGCCGACTCGTAGTTCGTTTCATCAAAACGATGACGAATGAAATCGATGTATTTTTTCGTCAGGCAAGGCGCACAGCCGCAGCCGTACTGAAGTACGGCAAGGTTGGGCAACGCGGCATGGCGGAAAAAGACGCGATTTCATGTCAGTGTTTTGGTGAAACGAACTACTAGGCGTCATCAGGTTCCATACCCAGTCGCTCTAACCGA
>JAYVPF010000244.1:0-4370 GCA_043757535.1 Burkholderiales bacterium | reverse complement strand
AGCCGTTGGCTGCTGGCTTGTTTGAAACGCGCTTCGATTCCGTTTTCGACGTGGGTGGCTTGTTCACTGAGTTAGGCATCGGCAATCGTCTGACACTGGATGAAGCTGCGGTGCTGTCCAATGTGCGTAAGGTGCAAAAGCGCAACGGCCTGCCTGAAAGCGACGCCTTAGCTGGCATGCATTTTTCGGCCGAGATGGAAACCGGCACCGGCAAGACCTACGTCTATCTGCGCACTATCCACGAATTGCATGCCCGCTACGGGTTTTGCAAGTTCATCATCGTGGTGCCGAGCGTGGCGATTCGTGAAGGGGTGATGGCAAGCCTGCGTTTGACGCAGGAACATTTTCAGGGTCTGTATGGCAATGTCCCGTCTGACTGTTGGGTATACGATTCGCGTCAGGTTTCCAAACTGCGTCAGTTTGCGACGGCCAACACGCTGCAAATTCTCGTGCTCAACATCGACGCTTTCAACAAGCAGGCGAACAACGTTATCCACAAAGAGAACGACCGCATGTCGGGGCGCAAGCCGATCGAATTTATCCAGTCGGCGTGCCCCATCGTGGTGATGGACGAACCGCAGAACATGGAAAGTGCGCAGGCGAAAGCAGCGATTGCGAGCCTGAATCCGCTGTGTACTTTGCGCTATTCGGCCACGCATCGCGATCCGTATAACCTGCTGTATGAGTTGAATCCGGTGCGCGCCTACGACCTGAAGCTGGTCAAGCGCATCGAGGTCGATTCGGTGCTGGATGATCCCGATTTCAACCAGCCCTTCATCCAGGTGCAGTCGATCACGGCGACGGCGAAGAAAATCACCGCGAAGCTGGCGATCGATGTGGCCGTACGCGGTGGCGTGCGGCGCAAGACTATTTCGGTGAGCGCCGGTGGTGTCGATCTGTTCGACGCATCCGGTGAACGCGAAACCTATCGCGGGTTCATCGTCGACGAGATCAACGTTGGCGAGCAGCGCATCAGCTTTGCCAACGGCGTCGTGCTGACTACGGGGCAAACCCACGGCGGGCGCACCGACGACGTGATGCGGGTGCAGATTCGCGAAACGGTGAAGGAACATTTCGAGAAGGAATTGCGTATCAGGAAGTCGCTCCCCGAAGGCGGGCGGCTGAAGGTGTTGTCGCTGTTTTTCATCGACCGGGTTGCCAACTATGCTGATGCGGAAGGCAAGATTCGGCTCTGGTTCATCGAGGCGTATCGCGAGATCGCCGCATTGCCCAAATATCGCGAGCTTGAACCGCTGCCGGTGGACAAGGTTCACAACGGCTATTTCGCCCAGGCCAAGGGTGTGGCCAAAGACACGCGGGGCGATACGGCGGCGGATGACGAAGCCTACGAGCTCATCATGCGCGACAAGGAACGCCTGCTGTCTTTTGATGAACCATTGCGGTTCATCTTCAGCCATTCGGCACTGCGCGAGGGTTGGGACAACCCGAACGTGTTTCAGATTTGCACTCTCAACGAAACCAAATCGGAAATCAGGAAGCGGCAGGAAATCGGACGCGGAATGCGTCTGCCGGTGCTGGAAACGGGTGAGCGCTGCTTCGATCCGAACATTAACCGCCTGACCGTGATTGCCAACGAGAGCTATGAGGAGTTCGCGCGCAAGCTGCAGACCGAAATCGAGGAGGAGTGCGGCGTCAATTTCGAGAACCGCATCGCCAACAAGAAAGAGCAGCGTACCGCCAGACTCAGGCCGGGCTGGAAGCTCAACGAGCATTTCAAGGCGCTGTGGGACCGCATCAAACACAAGACACGCTACGCGGTCGAGTTTGAAACTGCCAAGCTGATTCACGACGCGTCCGAGCGTCTGCGCAATTCGGCCAAAATCGAGCCAGCCAGGATCGCCGTGCAAAAGGCGAGCGTGCAGATGACTGGCGAGGGATTGACGACGTCGCTGCTGACAGTGAATCAGACGCCGGCCGAGTATGCATCCCACAAGATTCCCGATCTGCTTGGCTACCTGCAAGGCAAGACGGAGTTGACACGCTCGACGCTGGCGCAAATCCTGATCGAGTCAGGGCGTCTTGGCGAGGTGAAGCACAACCCGCAACAGTTTCTCGATCAAGCGCTGTACGCCATCGAGACGGTGCTGCGCGAACTGATGATCGCCGGCATCAAGTACGAGCGCATCAACGGGCAAGAATATGAAATGCTGCTGTTTGAGGAGAAGGAAATCACTGGCTACCTCACCGGCATGATCGCGGTCGAAAACTCGATCTATGACATGGTGCCGTGGGAATCAGAGGTTGAGCGCAAATTCGCCGAGGACATGAGTTCGCGCCAGGACATCAAGCTGTTCATCAAGCTGCCGTCGTGGTTTCAGGTTGAAACACCGATCGGCAGCTACAACCCGGATTGGGCCATCGTCAAGGAAAACGACCAGCGGATTTATCTGGTGCGCGAAACCAAGAGCACCAAGGACCAGCTCAAGCTGCGCGGCTCGGAATGGGCCAAGATTCAATGCGGTACGGCGCATTTCGACGCGCTGCATGTCGACTTCGCGCATGTGGTGAGTGCTGCCGAGATAGTCTGAGGATTTATCGATACTGACCGAAAACCGTTGGTGGGAGCGCTTCTTAGCGTATTATCCACCGATAGTCATTCTTCGTTTGCCTCACCTCATGCGTCGTTCAACTTCCGCGGAATTAGGGTGTCCTTGTGGCTCTGGCGTTGCATTCGAGGCATGTTGCGATGCCTGTCTTTCGGGCCGTTCGCCGGCGCCGACTGCCGAAGCTCTGATGCGTTCGCGCTATGTGGCGTACACCCGGCGTGATGAAGCCTATCTGCTGACGACCTGGCATTCGGATACACGGCCAGCTTCGCTCGATCTCGCCATCGACACCGTAACCAGATGGATCGGGCTCGACGTCAAGCGCTTTGAGGTCACCGGGCCAGACAGTGCGCTAGTCGAGTTCGTTGCGCGATACAAAATCGGCGGGCGCGCGCAGCGCCTCCATGAGACCAGCCGGTTTGTGCGCGAAACAGGCCGGTGGTTTTATCTCGACGCCGTTACTTCAGCGCCCGCACCATCTCCGCCACCCGCGCGCATTCCTTGATGTGCTGGCGACCGACATATTGCATCGCTGCGAAGCCAATCGCGGCGGATAGCGCTTGTCCTGCTATCGGCACGTATTTGGTGGCTTGCTTGACAGTCAGGCGCACGCCGACCGCTTTCAACGCCTCGATCACCAGTTCGCGCGTGATCAGTTTGCCGACCATCGCGCCGCCGACCGCGACAATCGATTTGTAGACGATCAACTGTTTGTTCGGCGAGAGCTGTTCAATCTGATTCGGCGTCAGGCCGAACTCGCGATTGATTTCGGGAATCAGTTTGAGCAATGCGCCGGCGTCGACCGCGATGTCGATGCCCGGCAGCGGGATGATGGATGCCAGCGATGCGACGGCAGCGGTCTTGGTGAGGCGCTTGCGCGAACGCACTTTCGCCGCTTCAACTTCGATATCGTTGCGCGGCAGGGCATAGAGTTCAACGGCGGTGGAGGACATGGCGGTGTTTCCGGTCAGACTGTGCCTGCCATCTTACCGATGAAACCTCCGCCTACACCGCGCCGTCCGGCGCCGCCACGGTGGACGAGACGCGCGGCCAGGTGTTCGCCATATGCAAGTGCATCGCGCGCGCCATTCGCTTGCCGTCGCGCGCGACCAGGGCGGCGATCATTTCCTCGTGCTCGCCCATCGCGCCTTTCCAGTTCTCCGGGCTGCTGTTGCCGATGTAGCGGATGCGCCGCATGCGCGCGCGCAGAGTGGCATGCAGCATCGACAGGGTCGGGTTGTGCGCGGCTTCGACGATGGCGTTGTGGATCTGCTGGTTCAGCGCGAAGTATTCGGGCCGTTCGCGCTTTTTGAAATGCTTGCGCATCCGCTCATGGATCGCGGCGATGGCGGCGATCTCGCCGTCACTCGCCTGGCAGGCGGCACGCGCGGCGAACTCTTCCAGGAGGCCGATCAGCGCCAGCATGTCCTGCGCGTCCTTCGGCGAAAACACCTTGACCATCGCGCCGCGCAGCGGTAGCAACTCAACCAGACCTTCCGAGGCCAGCACCTTGAGCGCTTCGCGCACGGGGGTACGCGACACGCCGAGCAGCTTCGCTACTTCGATTTCCTGGATCCGCTCGCCCGGCTTCAGGCGCGCCTCGACGATCATGTCGCGCAGGCGCGCTGTCACCTCGCCATGCAGCGAGGTGCGGGCAATCGGCAGATCCATGGCGAAGTCGTTCACGGGCCGTAAAGGATGGCAGCAATGCTTGACGAAGGGCGCAAGGCACCCTAATATGCCAGTGATTGTAATCCGTAATTACGGATTATGAAGCACAAATACAGCATAAAAATAGCCGGA
>JAYVPF010000243.1:0-4375 GCA_043757535.1 Burkholderiales bacterium | reverse complement strand
TCACGTAGTCGGTGATCCGACTGCCCTCGGGCAGCCTCGCAACTGTACGCGCCATACGTGGGTTGCCCGTCTCGAAAGATCACAGGATAACTCAATTCTGTACTTAAGTGACGTGTATTGGGGCTAGAGTTGATTTATGCAAATAGTTGACTTTCGCAAAAAACAACGTGTAGCCCCACTGCAGCCGCGTTTCTAAGAAAGAGTTATTGGTCTTCCACGCGTGTGTCTTATAGAAGAGTTAAGCTTCATGTAAGCAACGCACAAAACCATCTCACTCGTCGCAAATGGGTAGACTTCGCGCAAACCGCAAAGAATCAGGAGGATCGTGATGAGCGCCTATCAAGAACACTTCAACCGCTCGATTGGCGTCAAAACGCGTGACGCATTCTGGGCGGAGGAGGCGAAGTTAATTGACTGGCACACGCCGTTTACTCAGGTCTGCGATTTTTCGCGACCGCCGTTTGCAAAATGGTTCGTGGGCGGCACGACGAATCTTTGTCACAACGCGGTGGATCGTCACGTCGCCACGCGCGGTGATCAGGTTGCGCTGCACTTCATTTCCTCCGAGACAGATACCGAAACCAAGTACACCTACCAGCAGTTGCACGACGAGGTGAACCGCGCGGCTGCGATGTTGCAAAGCCTCGGCGTGGCCAAAGGTGATCGCGTGCTGATCTACATGCCGATGATTCCGGAGGCGGTGTTTGCAATGCTGGCGACGGTGCGCATTGGGGCGATTCATTCGGTGGTGTTTGGCGGGTTTGCCTCCGTTTCGCTGGCGACACGCATTGATGACGCCAAGCCCAAAGTCATCGTGTCGTCGGATGCGGGCATGCGCATGGGCAAGGTCGTGCCGTACAAGCCTTTGCTCGATATGGCGATTGAACTCGCGGTCAACAAGCCAGAAAAGGTGCTTCTGTTTGATCGGAGGCTGGAGCCGATGAAAACCACGCCCGGTCGCGACATCGACTGGGCCGGTTTCCGCGCGTCGCACATGATGAAAAAGGTCGGGTGCGAATGGGTCGAGTCGTCGCATCCGAGCTACATCCTCTACACCAGCGGCACCACGGGAAAGCCAAAAGGCGTGCAGCGCGACACCGGCGGCTATGCCGTGACGCTCACCACCAGCATGTACAAAATCTTCGGCCTGAAAGCGGGCGAGACGATGTTCTGCACCTCGGACATTGGCTGGGTGGTGGGCCATTGCTACATTGTCTACGCGCCGCTCCTGGCGGGCTGCACGACCATCATGTACGAAGGCGTCCCGCTGCGTCCTGATCCCGCAATCTGGTGGAAGATTTGCTCTGAGAACAACGTCAAAACGATGTCCTCCTCGCCCACCGCGATCCGCGTGCTCAAGAAGCAGGATCCGAAATTCATGCAGCAATACGCGCTGCCGAATTTGAAGTATTTGTTCCTCGCGGGCGAGCCGCTGGATGAACCGACGGCACGTTGGGTCAGCGATGCTTTGGGTGGCGTAAAAATTATTGATAACTATTGGCAAACCGAGAGCGGCTACCCGATCATCTCGGCGCAGATTGGTGTTGAAGACACGTCGCGCAAATTCGGCTCGCCCTCGTTCCCGGTGTACGGCTTCAACGTCAAGTTAAAGAGCGAAGCCACCGGTGCGACGACGGCTGCGGATGAGAAGGGTGTACTGACAATTCTGCCGCCCTTGCCGCCCGGAGCTATGACCACCGTTTGGGGCGATGACGAGCGCTTCGTCAGCACCTATTTCGATACCTTCAAGGATGAGCAGGTTTACTCGAGCTTTGATTGGGCGACGCGGGATTCGGAGGGCTATTACTTCATTTTGGGCCGCACCGATGACGTGATCAATGTGGCCGGACATCGTCTTGGCACGCGCGAAATTGAGGAAGCGCTGCAGGCGAATTCGATGGTCGCTGAATGCGCGGTGGTCGGCGTGGCCGATGCGTTGAAGGGACAAATTCCCGTCGCGTTTGTCGTGCTGAAGGATCCGTCCAATGCGTCAGAGGCGACCAAAATTGCCATCGCGCAAACGGTCGACAAAGAGATTGGTGCCATCGCTCGTCCGGGCGCCGTGCATCTGGTGACGGTGCTGCCGAAAACGCGTTCCGGCAAGCTGCTCAGGCGCACGATTCAGGCGATTGCCGAAGGCCGAGACCCTGGGGACTTGACGACGATTGAGGATCCGGCCGCACTCGCGCAAATCCGCACTGCGCTCGGGAAGTAGGACCACCGTAGCGGCGTAGGGCGTAGTTAGTCATAATTGCGCCATGAAATTTTTCTCAATGCGCCGTCTGCCGATTGCTGCGCTTTTGGTTTTCAACCTGCCCGGCTGCGCGGTCATCGACACCGGTGCCAGCATAGTCAAGGCGGGCACGTCCGTGCTGAGCACCACTGCGGGCGTGGCCGGAACGGTTGCCGGCGTCGCAGTAACGACAGTTGGGGTTGCAGCATCCGCCGCTGGAGTCGCAGTGACGGCTGCGGGCGCGGCGAAAACAGTTGCCGCAACGACCGCCAATGTTGCAGTAGCCACGACCAGCACGGCCATCGCCGCCGGGACTTTCGTCGTGGTGGCAGCGGCGTCGGCTGCCAACGCACGTCGCGCCGACGACATTGCAACCGCATCGGTTGCAGCCATCGCGCCTGATCGCTTCAGCGCGCCCGATGGTCGCGTGTGGATCACGCGAAACTGCGCTGACATAGCCAGCGGTCAGCCCGCGCTTTGGGTCGCACGGCGATCAGGCGAAAACGAAATTCGCGTGAACGACGCGACGATTTGTCCGGTCGTTGTCGCTCAATAAATAATTTGATACTTGATAAGGTCAAGGTGCCATGGCAACAGCAAATCCTGACTTGCTCAAATGGCTCAACGAATGCCTCGCGCGGGGGCATTCGGCTGAGAGTCTGACGGCATCGGCATTGCAAACGGGCTGGCACGCTGACGTCGTTCGCGTCGCGGTCGCCGAGGCCGTGGGCCACGTATTGCAGGCGCGCCCAGACGGCACCCGCGCGGCGGGCAGTCCCGTGCCCGAGCCTGACCTCGCGCAAGCGCCGACTTTTATCCAGACGTCTGATCGCCGTGTCGATATCGTCACCGTCGTCAAGCATCCGCGCGTCGTGGTGTTCGGAAATTTGCTCTCGGATGAAGAGTGCGAATCGCTAATCGAACTTTCGCAACCCAAACTCGCGCGCTCCCACACCGTCGATAACCAGACTGGTGGCGAAGAGGTGAACAGCGCGCGCACCAGTGACGGTATGTTCTTCGCTCGCGCCGAACATCCGGTGGTTGAACGCGTAGAAAAACGCCTCGCCGAACTGCTGAAATGGCCGTTCGAAAATGGCGAAGGCCTGCAAGTGCTGCGCTACCGCATGGGTGCGCAATACGTGCCGCATTACGACTATTTCGACCCGGCACAACCCGGCACCGCAAAGATCGTACAACGCGGCGGACAGCGCGTCGCCACTATCGTCATGTACCTGCGAACACCCGAGCGCGGCGGTGCCACGATCTTCCCCGACATCGGCCTCGAAGTTCAGCCAGTCAAAGGCTCAGGCGTCTTCTTCAGCTACGATCAACCGCATCCCGATACCAAGACGTTGCATGGCGGGACGCCGGTGACGTTGGGTGAGAAATATGTGGCTACGAAGTGGTTGCGGGAAAGTGAGTTTATTTAGGGGATTTCTCTCCTGTTCGTGGTGAGCCTGCCAAACCATGAACGCACTTCGGTTCCCCCTCCCTTGAGGGGAGGGCTAGGGAGAGGGTGACTGTGACGGTTGCGTACGCCTGTCGCTTGAACGAGGAACCAACACCCCGTTCGCCCTGAGCATGTTGAAGGGTCCGAACGTGCGAGCCTCGCCGCCAGCGCGCTCTGTGCTGTTCGCGAACAGGAGTTACCCCGAATGTTCGGACGATTTTGGATTCAGATATGAATGATTTCAGTGTGTAAATTTCTTGTCAGGGGCTGGCACGAAGCAATTCGGGCTCGCCATCTGGCGTGCTCATCCAAAAACAGGCCAACGCAAGGGTCGCTGAGCGGCGGATTGACCGTCTAGGCTTACGGCTTTGAGTAAAAAGTGCGCTTGAATTTCTTATCCTCGGCGCAGAGCCAACGGTGGTAACCGAGTAAGATGACGATTCAAACGCATCTTTACTCGAATGGACAAGCTTCGCGCTCTTCAGTACTTCGCTACCGCAGCACGCAGCGGAAGTTTCACGCGTGCGGCTGGGCAATTAGGCGTAACGGTTCCTGCGGTGCAAAAGCTTGTGGATCGCTTGGAAGCGGGGCTGTCAGCCAAGCTGTTGCAGCGGTCGCCGCAGGGGCTGACACTCACATCGCAGGGCGAACGATATTTGTTTGAGGTCGATGCGCTTCTCACTAAGCTCCAG
>JAYVPF010000242.1:0-4408 GCA_043757535.1 Burkholderiales bacterium | reverse complement strand
GGGGTTTGAGGTGCAGTGGAACGTAAAACACCGATAAGGAATCGTTGATTGGCTAATTTGAATAGCCAAACAGGCGGAGGCCAATTTACATCGCGATTGCAGCTATTGGCCAGTGGGTGTATCGTTAGCCAAGTTTCGTATACCCATATTGGCTAGCCATGAAAGTTGCGCGCCTCTATCTTCGCGTCAGCACTGAGGAGCAAGACCTCACCCGTCAGAATGACATCGAGCAATCCGCTCGTGCGGCCGGGTACTACATCGCGGGCATTTACCGTGAGAAGGCTTCTGGCGCTCGTGCCGACCGACCCGAGTTGCTGCGCATGATCGCCGACCTGCAACCAGGCGAGACCGTCGTGGCCGAAAAAATTGATCGCATCAGCCGCCTTCCTCTTGCGGAAGCCGAACAACTGGTGGCTTCGATCCGCGCCAAAGGTGCAAGGTTGGCAGTGCCAGGCGTTGTCGACCTGTCAGAGCTTGCCGCCGAATCGAGTGGCGTCGCGAAGATCGTACTTGAATCCGTTCAGGCGTTGCTGCTAAGGCTCGCCCTTCAAATGGCGCGCGATGACTACGAGACGCGCCGTGAGCGTCAACGCCAGGGCGTGCAACTTGCGAAGGCGTCAGGCAAGTACACAGGTCGCAAACCGGACACTACAACGCATCAGCGCATCGTAGCGTTGCGCAGCTCCGGTCACACCATTCAAAAGACCGCAGAGTTGGCCAGCTGCAGCCCGAGCCAGGTCAAACGGATTTGGGCGATGCAGCAACGCGCGCCTCAATAGCGCTGTATCGTCATCGCCGTTATGCCGGTCAATTTTCTTCCGAGCGAGCATCGAGAAAGTTATGGCCGTTACGCGGGCAGTCCGAGTGCGCAGGATCTGGCGCGATATTTTCATCTTGATGACACGGATCACGCCATCATCGCGAAGAAACGTGGCGGACACAACCGACTGGGCTATGCCGTCCAGTTGAGCACTGTGCGCTACTTGGGCACGTTTCTGGAGGATCCGCTCGCCGTACCGGCAGTTGTTTTGCAGACGTTGGCAAAACAACTCGGCGACGATGTTAGCGACGCGTTGCTTGCTTACAGTACGGGTAAGCTGCGCTGGGCGCATGCGACTGAAATCCGCAACCTGTATGGCTACGTTGACTACACGCAGCGCGAGATTGGTTTTCGGCTGACACGATGGTTGTATGGGTTGTGTTGGACGGGCACTGATCGCCCCAGTGTTCTGTTCGAACGCGCTGCTGGCTGGCTGGTTATGCACAAGGTGTTGCTTCCGGGTCGCACGACGCTCGAACGTGACATCGCACGACTGCGTGCGCGAGTGGAAACGCGTTTGTGGCGTTCGCTGAGTCGCAACATCAGCGACGAGCAACAGTCCCGAATTGAAGCATTGCTGACCGTCCCGATCGGCAGTCGCAGCTCCCACCTTGATCATCTGCGGACCGGGCCGGTCAGGATCAACAGTTCTTCACTGGTACGAGCCTTAACGCGTTTGCACACGGTGCGCGCGCTCGGGATCAAGCTTCCCGCCGCGTCGTTGATTCCGGCCACCCGTATCGCTGCGCTCGCACGCTACGCGGGAGCGGCAAAGATCGCCGCCATTCAACGATTACCCAACCCGCGACGACTGGCTACGCTGGTGGCGTTTGTGCATTGCCTCGAAGCCACTGCACAGGATGATGCGCTGGAAGTGCTGGAAGGGCTGCTGCGGGAGCTGTATGGCGACGCAATCAAGGCGGACAAGAAAGCGCGCCAACGAACGTTGAAGGACCTTGATCAGGCGGCGGCAACATTGGCAGGTGCGTGCCAAATGCTGCTGGATATCAACGTACCCGACAGCGAACTGCGAGCGCGACTGTTCACCGCCATTCCGCGCGACGTGCTCGTGCATGCGCTTGCTGGCGTCAAGGCCTTGATTCGACCCGCCGACAACGTGTATTACGAAGAGCTGGACGCGAAGTACACGACAGTACGCCGCTTCCTGCCAATGCTCCTTGAACACATTCGCTTCGACGCGAATGCAGCGGGAATGCCTTTGGTAGCGGCGCTCGACTGGTTACGCGCCAGCATGTCACGAAAGCAGCCTGGCAACGATGCACCACTCAATATCGTCGGGTCAGCGTGGAAACGGCATGTGTTGCGGGAGAACGGAGAGATCGACGTTCACGCGTATGCGTTTTCTGCGTTGGACGCGTTGCGAATGGGACTCAAGCGCCGCGACGTGTTCGTCTCGCCGAGCTGGCGCTACGCAGATCCTCGCGCCGGGCTACTTGACGGTGTCGAATGGCAAGCTACTCGCCCGGTCATTTGCAGGGCGCTTGGATTGTCGGCAACGCCCGACCCCATGCTCACCGCGCTTAGCGCTGAACTTGATCGTACTTATCGTGCCGTGGCGGCGAGGCTCGCGGACAATACCGCCGTTCGATTCGAGCAGAAAGGGGACAAGCAGGAGCTAGTGCTCAGCACACTGGAGGGTGTCGACGATCCGCCTTCCCTGACTGCGCTGCGAGCGAACGTTGCCGGAACTGATCCTAGAGATTGCCGCCAGAACCGGCTTCACCAACGCCTTCACACACATTTCCGAGCGCTCGGCGCGGGCCGCAGATTTGCACGTGAGCATCTGTGCCGTGCTAATGGCGGAGGCCTGCAACACGGGCGTTGAGCCGTTGATTCGTGGCGACCTGCAGGCCCTCAAACGTGATCGCCTATCGTGGGTCGATCAAAGCTACATTCGAGATGATACGTTGACCGCTGCCAATGCAATTCTGGTGACCTGCCAGAGTCAACTCTCACTCGCCAGCCTATGGGGCGGCGGAGAAGTGGCCTCCGCTGACGGCATGCGCTTTGTGGTGCCGGTGCGCACTGTGCACGCCGGACCCAATCCGAAATACTTCGGAATCGGCCGTGGCGTCACCTGGTACAACCTGATTTCCGATCAGTTCTCCGGCCTCAACGACATCACCGTGCCAGGCACGCTACGCGATAGCCTGATTCTCCTGGCCGTCGTACTCGAACAACAAACCGACCTGCGGCCAACCCAGATCATGACCGATACCGGGGCTTACAGCGATGTGGTTTTTGGACTGTTTCGATTGCTTGGCCATCGTTTCAGTCCTCGCATGGCGGATGTGGGTGGCGCGCGTTTCTGGCGTGTCGATGCAACCGCCGACTACGGGCCGCTGAATGCGATTTCGGCACATCAGATCAACCTGCAGAAGATCGCACCACACTGGGAGGACATCCTGCGTCTCGTGGGTTCGCTAAAGCTCGGGCGCGTCCCTGCCGCCGACATCATGCGCACGTTGCAAGTGGGCGAACGTCCGACCCGGCTCGCGCTGGCCATCGCGGAGTTTGGCCGAATAGAAAAGACGCTGCACACGTTGAGCTACATTGACGACGAAGAAAAGCGACGCGCAACGCTGACCCAACTTAACCGCAGCGAGGGGCGGCACAGCGTCGCGCGGGTTGTGTTTCATGGCAAACGGGGAGAGCTGCGCCAACAGTATCGCGAGGGCCAGGAGGATCAACTGGGCGCGCTCGGACTGGTGCTCAACATGATCGTATTGTGGAACACGATTTACATCGAAGCGGCGCTCGATCAGCTTCGGCAACAGGGCCATCAGGTGAACACGGAGGATGTGGCAAAACTGTCTCCACTGCTCCACGAACACATCAACCTGCTGGGGCGGTACTCGTTTTCTGTTCCCGAATCGGTGAGCAATGGTCAGCTGCGACCATTGCGAAACCCTCTAGACGACGAATAGACGAAAGGGGTTTTCGCGGTAGCCTTTTCAGAGTCCCAGCTCGCTATGCGAGCCCAAGCGCACCAACTGCAATACGTTGGCCGCCTGCGTCCGGTAAATCAAGACAAGGTCGGGCTTGACGTGGCAATCACGATGATCTTTCCACTCCCCACTGAGCCCGTGGTCACGATACTTTTCTGCCAAAGGTTGATCATTGGCCAAAGTTTTAAGCAAGGTCGGAAGGTCGTTCTGTAAAACGTCGCGATGCGGGCCCTTGGATTCACGTTTGAAATCTCGCTTGAATTGGCTGGTAGCCTCAATCGTCCGCATTCAAATCCGCCATCAGCGCGTCTACAGTGGCAAACGATTTCAAACCACCCCGGCGCGCTTCTTTCATTGCTTCAATGGTGATCGCGTTCGGAACCAGCGGCTCAAAAGGCAACGCCTTCTCTCGCGCCACACGGGTCAACATGATGCGAAATGCGTCGGACACGGTTAAGCCCATCGCGGCCAACACGACCGTGGCTTCTTCCTTGATATGTTCATCGATTCGGGCTCGGACTACTGCGTTGGCGGACATGGTGCGTCTCCATAAATTGAGCTACATTGTAGCTCAACAACTGGTGCCCAATTCCTTATCGGTGTTTAACGTTCCACTGCA
>JAYVPF010000241.1:0-4426 GCA_043757535.1 Burkholderiales bacterium | reverse complement strand
AACATTATTCAAACACTTCCCATCTCTGACAACCCTGAAATTGACCGAAACGATTTAAGAAGAATACTTTTAAAAAGCCTGCAGCCTGACACAGTAGTGTGGGACAGGAAATTTATTTCACTTGAGAAGCACAACGGAACATTCGTATTGCATTTTGAGAAGGACATAGTAGAAACAGCAGATTTAGTAATTGGTGCAAATGGTATAATGAGTATTGTAAGAAAAATGATGACCGACATTCCGGCCCGATATACTGGAACTGTTAGCGTTACCGGAGAAGTGTTTGACTATGAAAACAGTTGTCCAAATTTCAAAAACATATGTGGCAATGATAAAATAGTGGCAAAGAATGACCGCATCTTTTTTCTTTCCCAACCCAAAGCAAACGGCGGATTGTATTATTACACTTGTTTTAGGCAACCTGAAAGTTGGGTGAAAGAAAACCACGTAAATTTTAGTGACAATAAACAAATACACAGTTTTCTGAATGATTTATGCGCTGATTGGAATAGCGCTTATAAAGAGCTTTTTACAGCAACAACCGAATTTACTTTATTGCCATTCTATCAAGTTCCTTTGAAAAATTGGCAACCGCATAAAAACGTTACTCTGATTGGAGACGCTGCGCACGGCATGCCGCCGTATGCAGGAGTAGGCGTAAACACAGGTTTACTGGACGCTTTATATTTGGCAGAAAATTTGACCAACGGAAAGTTTGACAACCTACAAGCTGCCATTGACAACTATGAAGAAAAAATGTTTGAATACGCATCAGAGGCTCAACAACAAACGGCAACAAACGAGAAACAGCTTTTTTCGTGACTAGAGAATACATAAAGACATTGTTGACGGACAATAAAAACGAACGCACCACATTATGCCGTATAGCTGAAAGCCCCCTCATTGAAATCACTCAGCATAAAATGCAAAAGTCCCGGTCAGCACAGACTGGGGGGTGATCCCCCCACCGACCCGACAACGGCATCGTATCCGATACGTCGCGTCTCCCGCCAGCGAATGACGTCACCCCCGGACGCGCTCGCGACGGCGTCGCGAAAGAGAAAGTGCCGCAAAGCGGACGAGGGAATCGCGTCCCGAACCGGGGCGCGGAGGCCGGGTTCGACGCTCATAGCGAAGAACCCCACACGATAAAGTTACGGTCAGCAACGCGCTTCGCGCACGTTCGAAGAAGAGCAACGGGAGGATGTACGCGGAGCATCTCCTACGCCGACACTTTTCCCCCCGTTTCCCGCAAATGCGCCGGCGCCAGCCTTCTGCTTGCCCATCCGAGCAGCGCATCCACCACGATGGCCATCGCGGCAGCGGGAATCGCCCCGGACAGCACGAGCTTTGGATCGGCCAGTCCCAACCCTGCGACAATGGGTTCGCCAAGTCCGCCCGCTCCGATGAATGCGCCGAGTGTTGCGGTACCAACGGTGAGTACGGCCGCCGTTCGCACACCCGAGAGCACCACCGGCGCCGCAAGCGGGAGCCGAACCCACCACAGTTGCTGCGATGACGTGGCACCCATCGCGGCAATGGCGGCAACCGCATCCGGATCGGCGAGCCGCACGCTCGTGTAGGTTGCGCGCGCAATCGGCAACAGCGCATACGCCCACAGCGCCACAATCGCTGGCACTACGCCGATGCCGAGCAGCGGGATCATGAACACGAGCAGCGCGATACTGGGTACCGTTTGCAATACGCCAAATAGCTGCAACACGGGTTCGGCGGCAACGGGATGCGACGACAGCCACAACCCGAGCGGAATGGCGACGAGCATCGCGAGCGACAGCGAGATGCCAACCAGCCAGGCGTGCTCGCCTGCCAGCCGCAATGTCTCCATTCGTCGCGCCCAGAAAAACGACCAGAATCCCGCGTCCGTCTCCGTAGCCGGTGCCATCGTTGCCAACGAGTCACCAACGCCGAGTGAGGCAAGCGCACGCCGTGCGACCTGTGCAATCGGCGCTTGATCCACTTCGATGGCGCGATTCCAGCCGCGCATGTCGACTTCCGTCAAACGGCCGCTGAGCGTCGCCAGCACGGCGAGTGCCCCCGGATCCGCCCGTGCCAGGCGGGGCGATATGACAGCGACTGCATCGTATGGCGGGAAGAAACGCCGATCGTCTTCCAGCGTGATCAGGGCATACTTCGCGAGCAGGCCGTCCGTCGCATACCCGTCAATAATGTCGACCGCGCCCTGCGCGAGCGCCTCGTACTTGATGGCAGGCGCCAACGGTCGCACCCCCGCCAGTGTCAATCCGTAGGCGCGTTGCAAGCCCGGCCAGCCGTCGCTCCGCCCGATGAAGTCGGAGGTGAATCCGCCTTTCAGTCGCGCCTCCGATTGTGCAAGATCGGAGAGTGTCCGCAAGTGAAAGCGCTGCGCTGTCTCCGCGCGCACGGCAATGGCATAACCGTTCTGAAAGCCCAAGGGAGGCAGCCATGTCACACCGAAAATCCGCCAACTCGCAGCCGCGACGTGCGTGTACGCGCGGCGAGGGTCGGCGCGCATGGCTGGCGTGACGGAATCCTTTAACACCGCCAGCAAACCCGTGCCCGTGTATTCGGGATACACGTCGATCGCGTCCGAACGAAGTGCTCGAAAGGCAACCTCGGTGGCACCGAGTCCGAGCTTGCGTTCCACCCGTCGTCCCGATCGCTCAAGCACCTGCGCAAACATCTCGGCCAAAAGAAACGACTCACCAAACGGCTTGGACGCGACCACGATGGTCTGTTGCGACTTCACCTGCGCCTCGACGGCACGCGCGCTTGTGACGAGCGCCAGCCACAATGGCGCGTACCAGCAACACGCCCATGCACGACGCGCGCTCACGCGTCCACCAGCAGCCGCGCCGACAAACGCGCTCGGTTCACCAACTGCGCGACATACGGCGTCGCCGGATGATCGATCAATGCGCGCAGCGTGTCGATCTGCTCGATACGACCCGCACGCATGACCGCGATGGAGTCTGCCAGGCGAGCGGCTTCGCCGAGATCATGCGTGACGAGGACGGCCGTGAAGCCCAGTGCGCGACGAATGTCCGCAAAAGTGTCCAACAGCTCGCTCCGTGAGATCGCATCGAGCGCGCTGAAAGATTCGTCGAGCAGCACCAGCCCTTGGCGCGCCGCGAGGGCGCGAGCCAGTGCAACGCGCTGTCGCTGGCCGCCCGATAGTTCGTGAGGGAACCGCTTGCCAAAGATCTCGGGCGCCAAGCCACACCGTGACAACGCGTCATTTGCCTCGGCGGGCGGATCGCCCTGGCCTGAAAGTGTGGGTACCAGCGCCACATTCCGGTGTACCGACCAATGAGGCAGCAGACCACCCGCCTGCGGCACATAGCCGATACGGCGACGCAGCGCGACCGGATCCTGCACCGTCACATCCTCTCCATCAACAAAGACGCACCCCGGTGCGGGCTCGATCGTGCGGTTGAACGCGCGCAGCAGCGTCGTCTTGCCCGAACCACTTTCGCCGACAATGGCGAGCAGCGTACCGGCTGCGACCGTGACGGTCACGTCGCACAAGGCAGTCACGGTTCCGTATCGATGCGTGAGGGACACAACGCGGAGATTTGTGGACATGGGGAGACAGAATAACGCGAGCTGGCAGCAGACGGGAACTTTGAGGCGGCGAGAGCGACTTATGACGGCGGGTTGTATTGTCGCTCGCATTCAGGTGTGCATCGGCACTGCTGACAATGCAAAGGGTTTCGCTGAGGATCCATGACGCTAGCCACTCCCCCGCTCACGCGAGCGGTTGCGACACCATCGTTCGCCGATCGCTACAACGCTATCCGGGCTGCCACGGAGCGGCTGTGCGAGCCCTTGCACACCGAAGACTACGTTGTGAGCAGCATGCTCGATGTAAGTCCCACCAAATGGCACCTCGCCCACACCAGCTGGTTTTTTGAGACGTTCGTACTGGCCCCATTTCACCGCGACTATCGTGCGCTGAATCCCAAATACGCATTTCTCTTCAATTCCTACTATGTGCAAGCCGGTGAGCGCCATTGCCGTGCGCAGCGTGGACTGGTAACGCGCCCCACGGTCGCCGAGGTGTACGCCTATCGGGCTCATGTTGACGCGAACATGCAGCAGATCATCGCTGACATTGATGACGATCCGCATCACCCGGCCAGTGAGGTGCTCGAGCTCGGATTGCATCACGAGCAGCAGCATCAGGAACTGCTCGTGACGGACATCAAGCACGTGTTCTGGACGAATCCGATGCGGCCGGCGTACCGACCAGAACGTCGCGTTGCTTCTGCGCCCGCCGCACAGGGCTGGACGATGATCGACGCTGGCGTACGCGATATCGGTCACAGCGGCGACGGTTTCCACTTCGACAATGAAGGCCCGCAACATCGCGAATATGTCCAGCAGTCGGCGCTCGCGCACCGACTCACGACCAATGGCGAGTTTGCCG
>JAYVPF010000240.1:0-16776 GCA_043757535.1 Burkholderiales bacterium | reverse complement strand
AAGGCCGACGTACTGAGCCAAGTTCATGACCTCATCAAAGAGGGCGCTACCCGTGGCGAAATCTCCAAAGCAACCGGGCTAGATCGCTTCCAACTGCGTCGTCTTCAAGATAGAGCGAAGGCGCAGGGCCGACCCTTTGCGCTACCTGACTCGCGAACCAAGAGCAATGCAAAGGTAATTCCGATTCGCGGGGGCAATGATGAGTTCTAAGCGCCTGACTTTGCATTGTGACAATGTGCGAACCCCTATATCCGCACATTGTCACATTACCCCCATGAAATGGGCTGAAAGCCTTATAGAACGGGGATTCCAGCATTGTGCGGATTGCGCACATTACCCGCACATTTGGCGAGTGTTGCGCACATTGCTAGCTGGCGTGCTTTGGGTAATGTGCGATTGTGCGATGTGCGGGAACGCACATTGTCACATTACCAATGTGTGCGCACACAACAGCCCGCACACTCGGGGACAATCATGACTCTGAAAGCCCTTGCAGAAGCGGCTTTGCAGCTATGTGCGGAGCGCACATTACCCCGCACATTACCGGAAAAACAGACCGCACATTACACGCCGGAAAATCAGGACGACCGCACATTGCAAGATGGCGACGAAGGCGAGGCTATGGAGCTGGCGAAGCGCGCTATTCAGATGGCGGCATTGACCGACGAACAACGAGCGGCACGCATCGCGGACGCAAGGCGCGACCCAGCAATCGCTCGACTGTGGGCAATGGCATGGCCTGAAGCGAGGGGTAAGGCGGGCGGCGGCACCCCATAGGGGTATGCAAAGTTGCAGGCGTCTAGAGTGGACACCGTACGTTCAGCCCTTTTTATTCACACGCGAAATGACGACCGGGGGTAGAACATGGCCGCAACCAACTACGAAGTAACAAGACGAGTTCGCGGGCGCACGCTACAGAAGAGGCGTCACTACTACTTCATGCGACACCCGCTATGCGCCGCATGTTCGAAGGGAGGCAAGGTATCACTGGCAACCGAACTAGATCACATCATCCCCTTATTTAAGGGCGGTTCAGACGAGCCCGAAAATTTTCAGGGCCTGTGCGGCTCGTGCCATAAAGACAAGACGGCGAAAGATTTAGGGCGGCGACGGCGAAGCGCGACGGGAATCGATGGCTATCCGATAGAGGCGTGACGGGGTAGGCATGGTCAAAGTTGAAGGGGATTGGAAGAGGAAATCACCGACCACTTTTTTTGTGCGCAGCCAACCTACAAAAACAGGTTACCCCGAGGGCGGGTTGCAAGTTGGGGGGATGGAAAACGGAAACCGACCGTTAGCCTTTAATCGACTGCTAACTCATAACTCGCAGAAAAACAGAACGCGCCCGCCCATGCGCGCGCGAGAGGATCACCATGAAAGCGCTGGCACCGATACACCGTAGAGCCGTCAATCAGGCCGCACACGCTGCGGCGGTGCGTTTCGAGCTACAGACTCGCGACCAGTGGGTTAAGGAGCTTACTGAGGCGCTAGATGCTGGGGCGACCTTTGACCAGCTGCGAGAACGAATCGAGAGACTCGCCTTGCCTGCTGACTGACACGCAGCTAGCATCTGTCCAAGGGGGCCGATGCAGATGGAAACACTGGAACCGAACACACCCAATTTGCGGAGGGTCGCGATTGTCGATTGTGAAACGACGGGGCTATTGGATCAGGATGAGCCCATTGCTATCGCGGCGATAGTGGTTGAGGTCGATGCGAAGGGAAACGCTACTCGCATTGCCTCTTGGTCAGGTAAGCAGTATCCAAAGGCAGACATTCACCCGAAAGCGGCAGCGGTTCACGGTATGACGAAAGCGTCTCTCACGGGGCTATCGTTTGATCTAGTGGCATTGGAGGCTACGATAGCGGGCGTCAGCTGCTACGTTGCGCACAACGCCGCGTTTGACGCTCGCATGATCGGAAAAGCGGTTCCGAGAGTAGTCAACGCAGAATGGCGCTGCTCATATCGTCAGTGGGCATGGCCCGCGCTGGCGAACAAAAAACTAGACACCGTGTGCGCTCATCTCGGAGTAGATCGCCCAAATACGCACGATGCGATGAAGGACGCGGAAGCGTTGCTGCTGGCATTGCTCCAAAAATCTGGCAAAACTGACCGCAGCATGACCTATCTGGGCAAGCTGCTGGCGAAAGAATCGTTCGGGGTCAAGTCTCAAATAGAAGCGGACAGGGCACAGGCGCAACGCACCAAGCCCAACAAAGCCAAGGAGACGAAATTCGGAAGCAACGCGGTGGTGATTGTGGTGCTCGCTCGTATCGCCCTGATTGTTGTAGCGCTGTTTTTCTGAGACCAACAGCGAAGCCAACGGCAGAGATACCCTCGCACGAATACCGCGCTGATCGCTTTGGGCGACACCCCCCTTACGCCCGTCGCAAGTTCGGCAAATCACAAATGGAAACCATCCGTCACCCGCTTTTATCCACCGTCAGTTTAGAAATTCAGAATTTCGCGGAGTGGAAGCGAGCTGCGATGGCGACCTCTGTCGATGCGTGGCCAGCTACGTGCAAAATTGAGCGTTCGCGCGTTCTGCGTGAGCGGGTCCCAACCTAGGAATGGAGAAAGTCTGATGAAACGCTTGCTTGTCTGTTTACTCGCGGTAGCGTGGCTTTCCGGTTGTGCAGTAACGAATGTGAAGTTCCCCGAGCGCACGATCATTTCGGTCAAACAATCAGAGTTTGAGCGACCTGTGTATTGGCCAGAGGCGAAAGTGCCGACAATTACCCAGCTTGGCGAGACGATGATTCGCGCCTACAAAGCAGCGGCGATTCCGGCCATTGATTTACAGACCCAAGTTCGTCACGTCACGGCTTACAGCGCTGCGCAACTTATGGTTTTTGAGATTGAACCCGCTACCCTCGAATTGATCGGCAACGACGTATCTGGGGGTCAGTTTTTCGCCTCAGCTCGTGGTGTGCGTTTTGCGTATCAGAAAAAGCTTGGCGGAGGCTTTGATCCATTCGACACCATGCTCGGAGGACTTCACGTATCGCGCGACGGTCAGCAATCAATGTATTGGACTTGGAGCGGCAACGTTGCGTCGCTCGCCACGATGAGTCCGCTAATGGCTAATGTGCCGATTGCGAACGCACTGAATGAGCGACCTGCACGCGAGACTAAGTTGCGCCGCGAGTTGGTCTATTCCGGCATGTCAAAAGGATCGCTCTCCATTTTGTACCGCGAGTACATTGGCGACATGATTCGCCCGGCCTTTTCGCAAGAGGTGAAGTACGACTACGAGCCCGGAACTGTTATCGGCTTCCGGGGAGCGCGCTTCGAGGTTTTGGAAGCAGGCAATACGTCGATCAGATATCGAGTCATTGAGCCCCTTAACTTCTCTACCAATTGAGCGCGCTGTAACCCCGGTATAACCCGGTTCAAAGTTGGTTTCGGCTAGTGGCTCGTAAGTCATTGATTTTTTTGGAGGCGGGCAGCGGAACCGAACCGCTCTAAACGGACGAGCAATTCGCTTTTCCCTACCGATTCCGTACGGCAACGCTCTCGGGGACGCAGCGCGCATTGATTGCGGCGAGTTTTCTTCGCTACGAACAAGAGCAAGCCAAGGCGCGAATGGTCGCAGGTATTCGTTCCGCCGACCCTAAGGAAAATTTTCCTGAGGGTAGTGACAAAGGACAATCCCGCGATAAGGCTGGCGAGCGCATGGGTGTCTCAGGGCGAAACGTCAAGCCTTGCTCGCTGGTACTCGCTCTACCGCCCTCAACGAAAACATTTTCCAATGCCAGAAAAGAATCTACTACTTGACAGTAAATTGTCCGGTGCAAATCGGGTGCAATGTGGGAAATTAACTGCAACAAATGCGAACACTCACACTCGCCCAAAACTACGCCATATTTAACTAGAACAATCTGCAACACCATAGGCTTGAAACTCATAATCCTTTGGTCAAAGGTTCAAGTCCTTTACGGCCTACCACTTGTGCATCGGGGCGCGAGCGCTTCGGACGCGCCTGTTCTGGCATCGTGCGGCTAATAGGGGGCGAGGTATGCGTTGTTTAAGGTTGAAGCAGCGTTCGTCGTCCAGTGCATGCACGGCTGAGCATTGCGTACCATGGATGGGCTAGCTAATGAGTTTGTCATATTCGCCGTGCGATCCAATCCAGAACCAATGGACTCCCGTCGTCACAGGCAGTCCAAGCGCCCGGTAGTAAAGACCGACGCGAACGCTACGAAATCGACCTGCACCGACCGTCTTGAAGAGTAGTGAGGGGTGGTACGGATCGGTTTTTAGCAACGCGAAGTTTTGGTGCGCCACACCCTGAATTTCAATCGGCAAACCCTCAAGACATTGCCAGAAACGGAGCGACGCCGTGTGTTGCAACGGGCGCGCGGTGAGTCGGCCCGGTAATCTGCAAGCGCCTCAGTCGCGAGCGCATCCAGCTTTCCCGCAGCGGCATCGCTCTCAAGCTGCTGATCCCACGCGATCGCATCAAATTCCGCAAACCAAGAGCGAAACTCCGCTAGCTCGGAACGAGGCAACGCTTGCACGGCATCTTCGATTGACTTTACGGTGCCCATGTTTGGCTCCAATTTTGTCGTTAAGCTGAAGTGTGCGGTATGTTGAGATGATCGGCTATACGTTCGGTGCAAAACGTACGACAACTTCTAAACAAGGCTATACACGCACTTCGTCATACACCTGCGGTTCGGTGAGCCTCGCCGTGTGGCACATGTAATGAGTAGCTGAGCTTTGCAGTCCGTGCAACGTTGAGTCTGCGAAAAGAATCGCACGATCATGTGGAAAGCCACTCAACCTGGCTCAGAAGAGCGTGATCGGTGCAGCCGCAGTGGCTGCGATGGATATCAAACGCTGTGAACACGTAGTCGACCAGCGCTCATCGACAGTGTCGCATGAACTCGAGCGCTCGCCGCGAGCCGCCGAGCGACGCAACCGGGCACATGATTACGAGAACGCGCGCTGAAATGCGGTTATTGGTGCGTGCGGGGCTGCTAACACCTGCTCCATCGTCTCCTGTTAGGGGTGTCAGCGCCAAACCGTACGCTCATCGCATCGATTGAGCGGCCATCGCTCATGTGCGTTTTTTCAGAAGCGGCTTGATGTTCTCTTTTTGCGCAGCAATCGCGATCACAATCACCCGCGCCTCGGCCTCGACCGCACGATAAAAAACGCTGTACCATGCCTCGACGAACGCCACCCGAATCCCCTTCTTGCGATCATGAAACGCATGCACTGGCCAGCCCTTCGCTAGAGCGCGTAGCGCCGTCGCCAGGTACACCGTCCGGTCATCATGGGTTTCCAGTGCCTCGGAATACGCTGCCAATCGCGCCAAGTCATCAATGGCCTCGGGCGTAACCTCCACCGCGAACGCCTTGTGACTAGACATAGCCGGTGCGCTTCAAAGCTTTTTCTAGCGGAACGGCCTTGGCCGTGAGCGACGACGCGTAGCGCTCATTGATCCATTGATCGAGCAGCGCCGCGCGCTGCATGGACTCGGCCCGGTCGGGCCGCGCGCGCTTGTCCATCTCGGCCTCTTCCGGTCGCCAGTCGGTGGTTTCAACGCGCGATTCCCGAATGCCCAACTCGCGTAGCAGCGCGAGTGCTTTGATCGGATTCGCAAAACCGCGCGGCGTCTTGCCGCGCTCGGTGATCAGCGTCGCGTCACCGCGCCGCGTCTCGGCCTGAACGTAGAACTTCGCGCCCTGGGCGCGCAGCGTCACCGACAGCACCGCTCCGGTCGCAGCGGTGGTGCGGAACTGCTCTAAAGTCAATTGATGCATGGTGCCGACTCAAACAATCTAAACAATCTAAACAATCCTGCATATTACATTGTTTGCGGAAACATGTAATCTTAAAATCGCACCTACATTGAACATAACGCCTATTCCGGGCACCAGCGCAGCTTCTCAACACGACCGCCATGACACGTCGTTTCATCCACGCTACGTCAAAGCGTCTTTTCATTCTTGCGTCTCTTAACGCTTGTGCCCTTGCCGAGCAGCCCGATGATCTGACGAGACGGCTTCTGGTGGGTTGGAATTTGAGTTTGGGTGGCTTGAACGGAGTTACCCCTACTTTTTTATGCTCTCGCTGGAGGCCCGAATATTGATCAACTAAACATTCGTTGACGTGTTGCCGTTCAGCCCCTCATTTGATCCGAAACACTGGGGCCGTTTGACCAGCCGTGCGGGGCTTCTTCAGAGATGAGGCTGTGTCACCAGCACATTTCCTCGTGAAATTTACCTATCAAATTTGATAGGTACTATGCGCGGAATGCACCGGTAAACTTTGTCATGCACACCGCGTTGCCTGGGTACATTTTTCCTCAACAAGCTCACGCACCGATTGATTTTCGTTCTCCGTGATTTCTCGCTTGTAAATGGTTGAAAGCTGCTCCGAGAATTTTTGTCGGATGTTAAATTTGTGCTGAGGGTCTCCGTTTGACTTGAGTTGCCCTAAATAAACCAGAGTGATCGGATACATTAAGTTTGAAGCGATTTATGTTTATCGTAGTGATGGTGTTTTTTTGAGCGCTTAATCCTCGTTTCCTCAGACAACGCTCGTCGCGTCAAATCTCCACCGGCACCGCCACCCCCAACTGTGCCGCAATCGGCAGTAAAGCAGGCATGATGGTCTCGTGCAGCGCAACCCCGTCGGCCAATTGTTTCCGCTTATGCCCCAGCCCACCTTCACCCGGCAAGCGAACCTGCTCAACACCCGGCCTTGGTTTCGACGCGTGTGAAATTTCGCGCAGGTGATCGGTCTGTCGCTCCAGTGCGGCGCGACCGCCGAACGCTTCCGGATCAATCACCTGCACAAACACGTTGGCACCCCAGCCTTCCGGCGGATCGGCACGACCAAATCCTGTCAAACCAGCCGTCATTGATTCGACCATCAGGCCCAGCCCAAACCCTTTGTGACCCGCATCCATGCCGCCGAGCGGCAGCAGCGCGCCCTTGGGCTCGACGTACGCCACCGACGGGTCATCGCTGCCCCGGCCTTCACTATCGACGAACCACACGCCCGGCGCACGCTTGCCTGCTTTCATCAGGCGCATCGATGGGCCGTTGGCGGTGATCGAGCTTGAGATGTCAATCATGATCGGGTCGTCGCCGGTAGGGATGCCGATGGCGATCGGGTTCGGCGTCATGATCGGCGTGATGCCGCCGTGCGGCGCGACGCTGGCCGTGCATGGATCGGAGCTTTGCACCATGACGATGAAGCCTTCACGCGCGGGCGCCTCCAGATACGCCGCGAGGCAGGCGATGTGATGCGAATGCTTGATGCTGATGGTGCCGGTGCCGTGCGCCTTCGCCATGGCGGTGGCGGTGCGGATGGCCTTGTCGGTGAGCCACAGGCCGGAGAGACGCTGACCATGCCATGCCTGCGCGACCGTTCGTTGATTTTCGATCACAGGTTCTCCGGCGGCGAGCATCTTGCCGTCCGCCAACGCGCCCAGGTAACCCGCCAGCAAAGCCATGCCGTGCGTGCTGTGGCCGAGTAAGTCAGCCTCCACCAGAATGCAGGCCGAAATCGCCGCGATATCCTCACGCATGCCGCGTGCTTTGTACAGCGCTTCACAGAAGGTGACGAGATCGTCATCGCGATAGCGCGGTGCGGAAATTTCGCTTGCAGTCGTTGCCATACACTTCTCCTTCATGTCTGTGCCCAATGTCTCAAATGCTACGCCGCTGTCGGATTCGCCTTCGAAAGCGAGCGCTCTTTCGATCAGCATCGTCGTGTATGGCCTTGATGAGGACGAGCTGGCGCTTAATTTAGTCACCTTGCGGCTGGCTTGTGAGCAGGCCGTATTGAGCGCTCCCGTGCTGAGTTTGATTGACAACAGCGAGCAGGGCACGCACGCGAAAGCGCTGCGTGCGCTGGCCGAGCGAACGGGTTGGCCGCATGCAAACGTGTTGTCAGGCCATGGCAACGTAGGCTACGGTGCCGGGCACAATCTCGCGATTCGCGCCGCGACGACACCTGCGTATCTGGTGCTCAATCCGGACGTTGAGCTGGATGCGAACGCACTGCGCGCCGCGCTCGCAACGCTCGCACTACCTGGTGTCGTGCTGGTGGGCGCAGTGGGGCGTGACGGCGCAGGCAAACCGGGGTATTTGTCAAAGCGCATGCCTAGTGTGTGGACGTTCTTCCTGCGTGGCTTTGCGCCTCTGTGGTTGAAGCGTCGCTTCGACGCGCAGCTTGCGCACTACGAATATCGCTATTTGCCGTCTGATCGTGTCAGCGAGGTCATCCTCGTGTCTGGTGCGTTTATGCTGTGCCGGACAGATGCGCTGCGCGTCGTTGGCGGTTTTGACGAGCACTATTTTTTGCATTTCGAGGATCTTGATTTGTCGTTGCGCCTTGCGCGGCGAGGGCGCGTCGTCAGCGATCCGAAGGTCACGTTGACTCATCACGGTGGCAATTCGGCGTCGCGCGGGCTCAATCATCTGCGCGTTTTCGTGCGTAGCGGGTTGCGGTTCTTCAATACCCATGGTTGGCGTTAAATTTTGCTAACCACAGGCCCGCCTACAATCAGCCTCCCGTCCCAATCAATAGCAAGTTCTGCCTCATGCGCCCCTCAAATCGTTCATCCGACCAGCTTCGCCCCGTCAAAATCACGACGCACTTCACGGTTCACGCAGAGGGCTCGGTGCTGATCGAATGCGGCAATACGCGCGTGCTGTGCAATGCCAGCGTTGAGAACGGCGTACCGGGTCACAAAAAAGGCTCGGGCGAAGGCTGGGTCACGGCGGAATACGGCATGCTGCCGCGCTCGACGCACACACGTTCGCGACGTGAGGCGGCGAGCGGCAAGCAGAGCGGCCGGACGCAGGAGATTCAGCGACTGATTGGGCGTTCGCTCCGCGCTGTGGTGGATTTGAAGAAACTGGGTGACCGCCAGATCACGCTTGATTGTGATGTGTTGCAGGCCGACGGTGGCACGCGTTGCGCGTCGATTACAGGCGCTTATGTGGCGCTGGCGATTGCCTGCAACAAATTGGTCAAAGCAGGGACAATTGCGTCGTCGCCTTTGGTCGATTCGATCGCAGCGGTGTCGGTCGGCGTGTATCAGGACACTACGGTGCTCGATCTTGATTACGACGAAGATTCAAACTGTGAAACCGACATGAATGTTGTGATGACGGGCAGCGGTGGCTTCGTTGAGGTGCAGGGTACGGCGGAGGGCAAACCGTTTAGTCGCGCTCAGATTGATGCGCTTTTGGCGCTCGCAACTGCGGGGTTGAAGCAGCTAACCGCATCGCAAATCGCCGCTATCGCAGCGTCATAGTTGACCTGCGTTGTGGGAGCGGCTTTAGCCGCGAATCCCCAGTTGAGATGCAAACCATCGCGGCAGAAGCCGCTCCCACAAAATCAGCAGTGTTGCGATGAAACAAACCAAACTCGACAAGCTCGTCATCGCTACCGGCAACCTGAAAAAGCTCAAAGAGTTCGAGCGCCTGCTCGCACCGTTGGGTATTGAGGTCATCGCGCAGAGCGCCTTCAACGTTCCGGAAGCCCCTGAGCCACATTGCACTTTTCTTGAGAACGCGTTGGCCAAAGCGCGCAACGCTGCACGGCACACGGGTCTACCGTCGCTCGCCGATGACTCCGGCATTTGTGTCCGCGCGCTCAGTGGCAATCCTGGCGTCAATTCGGCCTACTACGGCGGCCCGCAAAAAAGCGACACCGACAACAACACGAAGCTCATCCGCGACATGCAAGGCATAGCCGATCGCGGTGCGCATTACACCTCGCTTCTGGCGCTCGTGATGAACGAAAATGACCCAGAACCCATCATCGCCGAAGGCCGCTGGTACGGCGAGATTATCGACACCCCGCGCGGCGATGGCGGCTTCGGCTACGACCCCTATTTTCTCGACACGGAAATTGACTTGACGGGCGCTGAAATGCTGATCGACCAAAAGGGCGCGCGCTCGCACCGCGGCAAGGCGATGGCGAAACTCATCGCCGAATTACGAGAAAGGCTTGGCTAAACATGCAGGCTGTTTTAGACGCTATCGAAACCCGAGTAATCGGTACCATGATCGAGAAACGCATCACGGTGCCTGATTCGTATCCGCTTACGATTAACTCAATTGTGAACGGCTGCAATCAGATGAACAATCGCGCCCCGGTCACCTCATTAACCGAGATGGAAGTGACGAGTGCAGTGGAGCATTTGCGTGAGCGTGGCTTTGCTGGGCTCTACACTGGGGTTGCTACGCGTGTGCCGAAATACGCCGAGCGCTTTGCCGAACGACTTGGCATTGCTGCTGCGGAAACTGCATTGTTGTGTGAACTCATGTTGCGTGGCGCACAGATGCCGGGTGAGCTGCGGTCGCGGGCTGAGCGGATGCATGTGTTTGCTGATTTGAGCGAGCTGGAATCCACCTTGCGGGCGATGAGCGAGTTGACACCGCCGCTGGTAGTGCAACTGCCACGCGAGGCGGGTGCGCGTGCGGCGAAGTGGCAGCATATGTTGTTGGGTGGTGAGCTTCCGGCTGCGGATGCAGTGGCCCTGCCGCCGTCGAAAATGGAGCGCGAAGCGGCGCTGTCGGAGCGCGTTTCGGCGCTGGAAACGAAGGTTGCCGAGATCGAAGAAGTGCTGACTGCGCTTCGCATGCAGTTAGGGGCGTGACGACATTCCCACCCGAAGCTGACTTTCCAAACAAACATGATGTCATCCTGAGCACGGCGAAGGATCGCGTGGTGCCACGACGGTTTTAGTATTGGTGACGACCGAGGCACCCGACGTGGTCCTTCGCTTGAGGCTCAGGATGACAACATTCCTAACTGAGACATCACCATGTCATCACAAGCAAACGAACACCACACCGCCCGGAAACCCATCACGCTGCACCGCCTGCGCGAACTGCACGCCTCGCGTGAAAAGCTCACGATGCTAACGTGCTACGACGCCACGTTTGCGCGCGTGCTTGATGATGCGGGCGTGGAGATGCTGCTCGTCGGTGATTCGCTCGGCATGGTGATGCAGGGGAAATCAAGCACCGTGCCGGTGACGCTCGATGAGATGGCATATCACGTTCGCTCGGTCGCGGCGGGGAACAAAACCGCGTGGATTATCGGCGACATGCCATTTGCCAGCTATCAGCAATCACCGTCGCAGGCAATGCAATCGGCCGCTGCGTTGATGCAGGCCGGTGCGCACATGGTCAAGCTCGAAGGCGGTGGCTGGACAGCGGAGACGGTGCGTTTTTTGACCGAGCGAGGCGTGCCGGTGTGTGGGCATCTGGGGCTTACGCCGCAGTCGGTGCACGCGCTGGGCGGCTATCGCATTCAGGGCAAGACGGATGAAGCAGCCAATGTGCTTCGTCAGCATGCGAAGGAGCTAGCGGATGCGGGCGCGGCGATGATTGTGTTTGAGCTGATTCCGTCTCTGCTCGCTGCCGAGATCACGCGCTTGTTGCCGATTCCGACGATCGGCATTGGCGCGGGTGTGGATTGCTCCGGGCAAGTGCTCGTGTTGTACGACATGCTGGGCATCACGCGCGGCAGACTGCCGCGCTTCGTGAAGAATTTCATGCAGGGTTACGCGAGCATTGACGAGGGCGTAGCGGCCTACGTGGTTGAGGTGAAGTCCGCGCAGTTTCCTGACAACACTATTCACGGATATTGATCGACCACACAATGTTGGGTCCGCATTTCACCGTCCTGCCGCCGCTGTCGCTCTACATCCACATTCCGTGGTGCATTCGTAAATGTCCGTACTGCGATTTCAATTCGCATGAACACAGTGGTGGTTTGCCCGAGCAGGATTACATCAATGCGCTGATGAGTGATCTTGAGGGGCAACTGCCCGAATTCTGGGGCCGTACGATTCATACGGTGTTCATCGGTGGCGGCACGCCGAGCCTGTTTTCTGCGCAAGCGATTTCCGACATCCTCGCTGGCGTGAGAGCGCGTACGCGACTTTCCCCACAAGCAGAAATCACGCTGGAGGCGAATCCCGGCACCTTCGAGATGCAGAGGTTTGCCGAGTTCAAAGCGGCGGGCATCACGCGGCTTTCCATCGGTATTCAGAGCTTCAACGATGCGCACTTGCTGGCGCTGGGTCGTGTGCATGACAGCGCGGAGGCAAAGCGCGCGGTGGAGATCGGGCTCGCGACAGTCGGCAATGTGAACCTTGATCTGATGTACGCCTTGCCCGCATCGCGAACCGGTGGCACGGCGCAATCGATGGCGGAATGCGAGAGCGATATTCGTGAGGCGCTAGCCTTTCAGACGCCACACTTGTCCTGCTACCAACTCACGCTGGAGCCGAATACCGTCTTCGCCAAGCAGCCGCCGCCGCTACCCGATCACGATGAAGCAGCCGATATGCAAATTCGCGTCGAGGAAATGCTCGCGGTGGCCGGGTACGAGCATTACGAAACCTCCGCCTACGCGAAGCCCGGTATGCGCTGCGGGCACAATTTGAACTACTGGGGATTCGGTGATTACGTTGCGATTGGCGCGGGTGCGCACGGCAAGTTATCGATGCCCGGTAGTCCGACAGATGACGCAAAAGTCGTTCGCACCGAACGCGTGAAGCAACCCCGTGACTACATGCAAAAAGCGCTGTCCGTTGATCCAGCCAGCTGCGTGTTCGAACGCCGCGAAGTGAAGCGAGCCGAGATCGGTTTTGAGTTCATGTTGAACGCGCTGCGCCTGAACGAAGGCTTCCCGGCCGCATGGTTTGCTGAACGTACGGGCTATCCCATCTCGCTCGTCAATCGCGCGCTCGACGAGGCAGAGCGCGGGGAATTGCTTACGAGAACGCACGAATTCATCCGCCCGACCGAGCAAGGGCAACGCTTTTTGAATCGGATGTTGACGTTGTTTTTGTAGTGCGGCCAATTGTTCCCTCTCCCTTGAGGGGAGAGGGCTAGGGAGAGGGTGCTGGCGGAATGAAGCGTAATCTTTGCCACTAGCGCGCTCATGCCGCGCGGGGCAGTAACTTTCTTTTGCTTCGCCAAAAGAAAGTCACCAAAGAAAAGTCGACCCCGACATTCGCCCTGATCCGAGATTTGAAGCGAAAACGTCGCGCCGTCCGAAACTCGCTGCGCTCAAACAACGGACCGCCGGATTACCCAAATACGCGACGTTTTCACTCCAAATCTCGGGGACGAATACACGGGAACCCTTTCGAACAAACATTTGATCGCTTCGCGATAAAGGACAAGGATATCTGGATGTGGCTATGCTGAAAGATACCTTCGCCAAGCGTCCCAAATCTCCAAAGCAACTTGGTTGTACAGTTTTGGCGTGATTGCGCGTTCGTCGCTGTCCTCACCGAACCAACGGACAAACTCTTCGACCACAATCACGTGTACATCGACCGCCGAGTTGGCTTCACGCAGCCGTGGGATTATCGTTCCAACTTCGGGTGAGTACTCGTCAGTGTTGTCGCCAAAATCAAGCCTCATTGGATCGATGCGAAACAGAATCTCTTCAAGCTCCGAGTACAAACTCTTGTATTGCTTTCGTAGCGCCGATTTATCCATAAACGACGTAAGCCCTACTTCGCCAACGCCTTCATAGCATCCGTTAACCCCTGAACCGTCGTCGGATACATCCGCTCATTCATGATCTTCTTAATGATGTCGGTGGAGTAAGTGTATTCCCACGAACGCGGTGGCATCGGGTTAAGCCATGCGACACGCTTGAAGTGATTTGTCATGCGTTGCAGCCAGACTTTGCCGGTCTCCGAGTTGGTGTATTCGACGCTGCCGCCTTCCATCTCAATCTCGTACGGGCTCATCGCTGCGTCGCCGACGAAGATTACGCGATAGTCAGGCCCGTATTTGTGCAGCAGGTCCATCGTCAACGTGCGCTCGGTGGTGCGACGCCGGTTGGTCTTCCACACGAAGTCGTACAGGCAGTTGTGGAAGTAAAAATGCTCCAGCCGCTTGAACTCCGTTTTCGCCGCACTGAACAGCGCCTCCACCTGCTCAACGTGCTCATCCATCGAGCCGCCGATATCGAGCAGCAACAACACCTTCACCGCATTGCGCCGCTCGGGCCGCATCTGGATCGACAGCATGCCCGCGTTCTTACCAGTTTCCTCCAGCGTGTGCGGTAAATCCAGCTCGTCTACCGCGCCCTCACGTGCGAAGCGACGTAGGCGACGCAGCGCGACTTTGATGTTCCGCGTATTGAAATCAACGTTGTCGTCATAGTCGCGGAACTGCCGCTCGTCCCACACTTTGACTGCACTGCGATTGCGGCTCTTGTCCTGCCCGATGCGGATGCCCGCCGGGTTTTCGCCGTACGCACCGAACGGCGAGGTGCCGCCGGTACCAATCCAACGGCTTCCGCCCTGGTGCCGCTCTTTCTGCTCTTCGAGACGTTTTTTCAGCGTCTCCATCAGCTCGTTCCAGTCCATGGCCTTGAGCTTTTCGCGCTCTTCGGGCGTGAGCATTTTCTCGACGATTTTCTTGAGCCACTCCTCCGGGATCGCGGTCTTCAAATCAACCAGATCTGAAACGCCTTTGAAGTATTCGGCGAACGCAAAATCGTAGCGATCAAACTTGCTCTCGTCCTTGACCAGCGTCGCTTTCGACAAAAAGTAAAAATCATCAATCGACGGCGAAATGACATCGGCTTTCAACGCCTCCAGCAGCGTCAGGAATTCACCCGTACTGGGCTTCAGGCCGCGACGGCGAAGGTGGTAGAAAAAATCGAGCAGCATGCCCCATTTTCGCAGAATACACGTAGGGTGGGCACCCCCCGTGCCCACCAGACCTCGGCAAATCAACCATCCTTGAGCGGCAAGGTCACGGTGGGCAGAGGCTGCCCACCCTACGGCATGTGGCGTGAACCGGGCGCGGCGTCGGCATCGCGTGATACGCTGCATCGATGTCTGACTATCGCCGTGCGTTCGTTCCGGGTGGGACTTTTTTCTTTTCTGTGGTGACGTATCGTCGGAAACCGTGGTTGGTGGAGGCGGATGCGCGCGCTGCGTTGCGTGATGCGACTACCCGGTGTCGGGTGGCTCGGCCGTTTGTGGTGGATGCCTGGGTGTTGATGCCGGATCATCTGCATGCGGTGTGGACGTTGCCGCCGGGCGACACAGACTACTCAACCCGCTGGTCGCAAATCAAACGCACGGTGTCGGTGTTGCTCGCGGATCGCAAACGCGATGACTGGATCAACGATTCAAAACGCTCGCATCGCGAAAGCACGCTGTGGCAACGCCGCTTTTATGAACACACGGTACGAGACGATACCGATTTTGAGCGGTGCGTAGATTACGTGCATTCCAACCCGGTGAAACATGGGCACGTAACCCGCGTCGCCGATTGGCCGTGGTCGACGTTTCATCGATATGTGCAATCGGGTGTGTATCCGGCCGATTGGATGGGTGGCGTTGCGGAAGATTTCGGCGAGTAGGGTGGCCACCCCGTGCCCACCAATCGTTGGCGAACCAGCCAATCCAGTTACGCGCGGTGATGGTGGGCACGGCGAGTTTTTGTAGGGTGGGCAGCCTCTGCCCACCAGGTGGCGGCGAACGAACCAATGTTGTAGGGCGCGGTGATGGTGGGCAGAGACTGCCCACCCTACGGGTCTAGCGTAGCTTCAGCACCATCTCCATCTCACCCTCCGTCACCTTGCCCGTTTCACCAAAGCCCATGCGCTCGTAAAACGGTTTCGCATTGCCGTCGCGCTGCACGTAGCTCAAGCTCACGGTGTTAATCGCGGGCATGGATTTGGCGCGCTCGATGATGAGCTTCATCACCTGTTCGCCATAGCCTTTGCCCTGATGTTTGAACTCAATCATGAAGCGCCAGATGTAGAGTGAGTCCAGCGCCTCGTCCTCTGCGTTCGCCGATTCGAGATCAAGCGTCGGGTCGAACAACATCACGAAACCGACGGGCGTATCGTTCGCCATCACCGCGCGAAACCACGCGTTTTTGCTGTACGTGCCCTGTGCAATCGAGATGCCATTGGTCGCGACCATGCGCTCGCCGACCGCGCCGGGATTCATGCGCACAATCGGTTTGACGTTGTCCTTGGTGATCTCGGCGAGCGTGATTTTTGCGTCGCGCGTTAACGTGGTTTCGGTCGCGCCGCCTTGAGTCAGACGCGCTTCAAGTTTGGCTTTGGCTGCGGGCCATTCCGCCGCAAGCATCGAGTACATCACCGTGTCGCGCACGCCGCCATCGCGCAGCGGCGCGTGATGCCGAATCGCACCGTCCCGCTTCGCACCCAGCCGCTCAATCGCGCGTTGCGAAGCAAAATTCATATGACTCGCCCGCCAGCCCACGACCGCGCTGCCGAGCGTCTCAAACGCATGCTGCATGAGCATCAATTTGCACAGCGTATTCACGTTGGATCGCTGCCGTGATTTCGCGTACCAGGTCCAGCCGATTTCCACGCGCTTAATGGCGGGCACGATGTCGTGATAACTGGTGCTTCCGATCACCTCGCCCGTGGCCGCGTCCACCACGGCGAACGCGAGGCGACTACCTTCGGCGCGTTGCTTCAACGCCGATTCAATGTAGGCGCGCGTCTCCTCGGGCTCGGGCACCGACGTGACGCGGATGTTCCACAGCTCGCCATCGGCCGCCGCTTTTCGCAGGCCGTCTTCGTGCGCGAGGGTCAGCGGTTCGAGGCGAATCCCGTCGCGCTCAAGCGTGACGACTTCTGGCCAAGGCTGTGCTGCGGTTTCGGTGGTCATGGGGGCACCTCTAAAAATTCATTTGTGGGGCGCATTGTGTCGTTACGGGGTGCTCGCAATCCTCATGTGACCTGCGCGTACATTCCGGTTGCTGCGCGCC